>CAYOHG010000176.1:0-6858 GCA_964403685.1 uncultured Planctomycetales bacterium | reverse complement strand
CACGCAGGCCACGCGGCTCAAGGAGCAGCTGGACGAGATGCTCCAGGCGCGGCTCGAAGCGCTCGGTGACGCCGACAACAAGGCCCGCGACAGCGCCGTCATCACCGCTGACGACCGCACCAACTCGCTGCTGGTGGTCGCGACGGCCGACATGTACGAGATGGTCTCCGGGCTGGCCGGCAAGCTCGACACGGCCGACAGCTACCGCGTGGTCGATACGCTCTATCGCCGGCTGAAGTTCGCGGATTCCGGCAAGCTGGCCGGCATGATGCAGGAGCTGTTCGACCGCAAGAAGGAGGCCGCCGGCGAAACAGAAACGCAGACCAAGGACGTGCTCTTTGTGCTGTCCGACACGCGCAGCAATTCGCTGATGCTCACCGGCACGCGCGACTACCTGCACGAGGCCGAGCAGCTCATCGACCGGCTCGACCAGCAGTTCGACCCGACCGTCGTCTTCAAGGTGCGGCCCGTGCGCCTCAACAGCGCGACCACCATCGCCGCGCTGCTGACCGAGATGGTCGAGAAGAGCCGCAGCAATCAGGAAGAGGCCACCCAGGGCACGCCGATTCACATCGCGGCCGATGCCCGCTCCAACAGCCTGCTGATCGCGTGTTCGAATGAAGACCTGCTGATGGTCGAGCGCTGGGTCGAGCTGCTCGACCGGCCGACCGACCCGGGCCGCGTGCAGAAGATCATCCCGCTGCGACGCGGAAAGGCCGACGAAATCGCTCAGAGCGCCGCCGAGCTTTTCAAGTCGAGCGGCGACGGGGCCGGACAGGATGTCACCGTCTTCGCCGACCCGGCTACCAATTCGCTGATCGCCGTCGGGCCGCCGGCGGTGGTCAAGGAGATCGAGGACCTTGTCGCCAAGCTGAACGCCTACGAGGTCGGCGCCGGAGCCGTGGTCAGGATTTTCAAGCTCAAGCAGGCCGACGCCGAGGACGCCGGCGAGCTGCTGCGCCGAATCCTCTCCGGCGAAGGCGGCAGCGTCGGCGGCACCAGCGCGGGTGGCGGAGGCGGCGCGGCGAACCAGGACCTGGCCGCCGAGCAGGTCGTGCTGGTCTACCAGTCCCAGCATCCCGAGCTCGGCGCGCAGACCTTCAAGGCCCTGCGCAACGAGATCACCGTGATCGACGACCTCCGCACCAATTCGCTGATCTGCACGGCCCCGCCCGAGGGCATGCCGCTGGTCGAGCAGTTGGTGGCCGCGATCGACCAGCCCCCCGACGCGCTCCAGATGCGCGTCTTCCCGCTGCGCAACTCGGATGCCGAAGAGATGGTCACCATGCTCGAGAAGCTCTTCGAGACCGAAGGCACCACCGGCGGCACGCGCACCACCGAGGGCGGCGAGCGCGAGCTCGTGCTGACCGAGGGGCCGGGCGGTCGGCAGGTGCTGCGCTTCACAACCGAGCGGCGGACCAACTCCGTCATCGCCGCCGGCACCGAAAGCTACCTCAACATCGTCGATCAGCTCGTCTTGCAGCTCGACAGCCAGCCGATCCAGGAACGCCGCACAATCGTCTATCACCCGCGCAACAACCCGGCGATCGCCATTCAGGACGCGATGTCGAGCTTCAACGACGAGAACAAGCGCGTGCTCGACGAGATCGGCGAGGAGCTCTCGGCGACCGCGCGCCAGCAGGAGGAAATCCTGACGGTCGCCAATGAGGACACCAATCGCGTCATCATCAACTACGACCCGCGCAAGGAAGACCAGGTGCTCAACCTGGTGAAGGAACTCGACCAGCCGCCGCCCCAGGTGCTCATCCAGGTGCTGATCCTCGAGCTGCGGATGGACAACTCGCTGGAGCTGGGGGTCGAGTTCGCGTTTCAGGACCTGCAATTCACCGCCGCCGGTCCATCCGACACGACCACGTTCGACTACGTCGGCGGGACCGACATCGGCGCTGCTGGCGCCGACCTGGGCGGGTTCACGTTCACGATCACCGGCGCGGATTTCAATTTCCTGTTCCGCACGTTGCAGGAAGAGAACCGCCTGAGCGTGCTCAGTCGCCCGCAGATCACCGCCATGGATAACCAGGAAGCCAGCTTCGAGGTGACCGACAGCGTTCCGTTTGTCGGTCAGAGCACAATCACCGACACGGGCCAGGTGACAACCTCGGTCGATCGCCGAGACGTGGGCATTCGGCTGAACGTCACGCCGCACATCAACCCCGACGGGCTGGTGCGGCTGGAAATCCGCCAGGAAGTGTCTGATTTTTCAGGCAGCACGGTGTCGGTCGGTCCCGGCGTCACGTCGCCGGTGTTCTTCCAGCGCATCGCCGAGACAGTGGTGACGGTGAAGGACTCCGAGACGGTCGTGCTGGGCGGGCTGATCACCACGCGCGACGAGGATCGCGAGACCAAGATCCCGCTGCTGGGCGATGTGCCCGGCCTGGGTATGCTCTTCCGCAACGATGTAAAGACCCAGACCCGCAGCGAGCTGCTGCTCGTGCTCACGCCGCACGTGATCCGTACGGTCGACGACTTCAACGAGCGATCAATCGCCGAGCGGGATCGCCTGGAGGTGATTCCGCCGGAGATTCTCTCGCACCCGCTGATGCAGGGCCTGCGCGTCGCGCCGGAGGACTTGCCGGTCACCGCCAGCGATGAGCTGCTCGGGCCGTTCCCCCTGGAAAATGGCGGCGCCGCCCCCGCGCCCGACGGCGGCGCGAAACCCGAGCCGGTCCGGCCGCAGCCGGCGTCGCCCGAGTACGGCCCGCCGCCGCGCAAGGCTCCGTCCGAGCCGGCGGGCAGCAGCTACGACATTCCCCTCCCGGCTCGAGTCGGCGGGGCTGCCAGGGCGAAGACATGACTGACTCCGGCGATCATCTTCGGAAGGATTTCACCGGACGCAACGCAGAGATCCGGCGTTTGGGAAGTGCGCTGGCCGCGGCCGCGCTGCTCGTCACGGCGATCGGGGGCTGTCAGACGCAGCAGCCCGAGGCGGGTCTGCGCAGCCGGCCGAGCGGCCCGACGGAGCGCCCTCCGTCGACGGCGATGATCGAGCCGACCGAAGTCGAGGCCCGCGACGATATCACCAGCATCGTCACGTTCTGGTCACAGACGCCTTGGATTCTCCGCGAAGGACAAATCGTCGGGGTGCGTGCCGCGACGTACTTCGTATCCGCGCAAACGCAGCGCGGCGTATTCGTCCCCGGCGACATCCGCGTCGAGCTGCGCGTCATCGACCGGCTGCGCGACGGCCGGCGCGTGCGCCGTTCGATCCACGAGTGGGTGCTGGACCGAGCCGCGGCGATGGACTTTCGCGTTCGCAAGCGCGCCATCGGCGGCTATTACTATGGGCTGCTGCTGATCTGGCCCCAAGAGCTGGCGCTCGAGGGCCGGTCGATTGAGCTAGTCTTCCGGTATCAGCGCCTGGACGGCCGCGAGATCGAGGCTCCGCCCAAACATTTCGAGGTGCCGCAGCGCGATGGAGCGATCGAATCCGCGCCGCTGGAGCCGGAATGAACTGGACGCGATTCGGGCTGGCGCTGCTGGCGGTCTATGTCGCTCAGACGGTGGTCGTTCCGTTGCTGCCGCTGGGAGCGCTCGACCTGTTTACCGTTCTGGTGCTGCTGTGCGGCATGCTGGCGCCCGTGCAGGAGGCCCGCCTGGCGAGCTGGATCACCGGGCTGGCCCAGGACATCGGCAGCGTTGACCCGCTGGGCATTCACGCCTTCTGCCAGGGGCTTACCGGTTGGGTGCTCACGCGACTGCGTGACCTGTTCAACGTCGATATCTGGTGGCCGCGGGGCGTCGGCGCGTTCCTGGCGGCGTTCGTCGGCCAGTTCGCCTATCATCTGTTCCGCGCGGTCTGGATGAAAGACGGCGGTCTGGGCTGGCTGGCGATGTTCGCCCACGCCGGGCTCACGGCGCTGCTGGCCAGCGCGGTGATGGTCGCGCTGACGAGCACACCGCGGCTGAGCGTGCGGCGGTTTCGCCGGCACCGTGCGCGGCCGCTGACCCACTAGCTGAGAGACGATGAACCACGAAACTCCTGCACCCCCGGCGGTGCGACGGCCGGCCCGCCGCACCTTTCGCAGCATCGTTCCCGGCCTGCTGGCCGTCGCGCTGCTGTTGGAGCTGGCCGGCTGCGCGACGCCGGGACGGCTGCGGTCCGCGGCGCGCTACTCGCGCGGAGTCGTGTTCGTGTTGCCGGGCATCGAGGGCCGCAGCCCGCTCAATCGCGACATCGCCCTGGGCCTCGACGACGGCGGCGTCTCGTCGGCGATCGAGATCTACGACTGGACCGTCGGCCTGCCCGGCAGCATGATCGTCAATCTCGCCTATCTCGAACGGAATCGCGCGCAGGCCCAGCACCTGGCCGACCGGATCGTCGAGTATCGCGCCTTGCGGCCGGGCCGGCCGGTGCATCTGGTCGGGCATTCCGGCGGCGCGGCGATCGCGATCATGGCGCTCGAATCGCTTCCGCCCGGCCGGCAGATCGATCTGGCGATCCTGCTGGCCCCAGCGATCTCGCCCGGCTACGACCTGACCACCGCGCTGCGCCGCACGCGCCACGGAATCGTCAACTTCTATTCCGAACGCGACGTCGGGCTATTGAAAGTCGGCACGACGATCTTCGGCTCGGTCGATCGCGAACACGGCGCCTCGGCCGGCGCGACCGGCTTTCGCATCCCCGACGGACTCAACGAGGCCTCCCGCAGCCTGTATGCCGGCAAGCTGCGGCAGGTCGCCTGGGATCCGCGCCTGCGCCGGGCCGGCGCGAGCGGGTCGCACATCGGCTGGGCGTCGCGCGAATTCGTCGCGAGTTTTCTCGCGTCGCTGATCGTCGAGAACGAGGCCGCCGCCGCGGCGCGGCGCCCCTTCGACCACTCCGAGTCGCTTGACAGTGATTGATGGACTGCCGTACCGTCGCGCGCCGGAGCGGTCGAGTCGGCCCGGCGCGGCCGGCGTGATCGCTGGGAGCTGCCAGCTTGTCACCGGGCGCGCGACGACTGCTGTTGGCCGGATTCGTCCTGGCGAGTTGCAGCGCCTGCGCGCAGCCGCTCACCCACGAACGCTGGAGCGGCCTGCGGCTTGGCGCCACCGCCGACGCCGTCAGTGCCACGCTCGGCGAACCGCAGCGCCGCGCCGATCACTGCTGGCTCTATCGTGACGACCGCCGCGGCATCACCGCCCGCATCTACCTTGAGCAGGGCCGTTTGATCGGCAAGTACTGGGCCGACCCCGATTATGGCGTGGTACGCGTCGGGCTTGAGACGAAGTCGAACGTTGCGACGCAACCGGCCCGATCGCCCTGAGCCGGATGCACGCCGCGGTTCCGGGCCGCCGGCCGTACACGGCGGACGGAGCATTACAGGGGTTCGCGGGCAGGCCGCGTAAGAGCGCTTCGACTGGGGCCCGGCTCGAGTGCCGCCGTGGCCGGTCCTACGCGCAGCCCTCGGCGAAGTTCAACAGCAGCGCCGATAGATCAGCCAGATCGACGTCGCCGTCGCCGTCCAGGTCGCCATCATCAAAACCGGCCCCGCCGGCGGTGCCGAAATTCGCGAGCAGCACCGACAGGTCGGCCACATCCAGATGCTGGTCACCGTTCAGATCGTATTGCAGGTTCTGGATGACCAGTTGGGCGCTGGGAATCAGGTAGCGGGTTCCCGCCGCATCCGTGACCTGCACGACCAGGACATCATGTCCCGGCGTCGCGCCGGCGGTGATGCTGGCCTGGTAGATCGAACCACCCAGGTCGGAGACGGCGCCGATCGTGGACGACCCGGCGCTGCCCGTGTCATGCAGAACGTTCACAGCCGTCACGCCCGCAGCCGGGCTTCCCTGCCAGTCGCGCAGCTCGATGGTCATCGTCGCGGTCGAGGTGCCGTCGGGTGGCAGCGCGCACGTCGATAGGCTGACGCGCGACTCGACCGCGTCCGTCCGGCCGATGAGCCCCAATCGAAACGCGTCCAACATCTCGCGCAGCGCGATGACGGGATCCGGGTCGCCGGTGTCGCCCCGGTAGTTCAGCCGCAGGTAGTACGTTCCCGTGGCGCAACCGGTCGCAGCGCAGTCTCCGTCGATATCGCCGCGGCGCGTTCCGACCATGAATCCGACGTGCGCGGACTTGGTGAAGTCTTCCGGCGGGCACCCGCAAGTGGGGTCTGAGGATGAGCACGAGCAGCGGCCGTCGCCGCCCCAGACGCGGGCTGCCTCCATGGCCGCCATCAGCTTTTCAGGCAACCCCCCGGGCTCGGCGAGCATGGCGGCTTCGGCGTCCTGAATTACGGTCGCGCAGGTGAGGATGTTGCCCTGGATGGCCCACACCAGGCTGCCCGAGCGTCCGACGATGCTGCCGGCGTAGGCCTGGTCTTCGGCGCCGGTGAACGAGATTGCCCGGCCGCGCACGTCAACAATGCCGTACTGGCGCGTCTCGAAAGCCGGGTCGCCGGCTTCAAGCATCTGGAGAATCACGGCCGGGTCGGTTCCCGCCAGCAACTCATCGCGGATCAGAACGCGATTGGCGCCGCTGGGGTCGACGCTGGCCTGCGCGGCGGCGGCGCCAACATCGACCAGGACCACGGGAACGGTCTTGAGCAGATTGGTGTTCCGCAGGCAGGTGGCCGAGCCGATCACGATCTCCCGCGTGCGCGTGTCGACCAGAACGATCGACCAGGTGGCTTCCGCGGACGGGAGAACCAGCGTGGCGCCCAGAACGACGGCGACCAGGAGAGCACGTGCGCGTTTCATCAAGCACCTCTACGGACGATCGAAGCGGTCGCGAAAGCGGAGTTCGCCGAGCGGCAGACTTACAGTTACAGATTCTAACCCACTTGAATGTGACCGCGGAATCTTTCGTCGAAACGGATCGCCGCAGCGCATGCCGACATATCAGACGTAGCGCCC
>CAYOHG010000175.1:3533-6865 GCA_964403685.1 uncultured Planctomycetales bacterium | reverse complement strand
GGTGCCGCGCGGGCGCGTCAGCAGCAGCAGCCCGAAGCTGCCAACCGCCAGCAGCAGCACGACGCCCCACAAGAGCCTATCCGGGGTGACGAGCGACATCAGGATCATGGCGGCGCATCCACTCGGCCAACGCGGCCTGTTGCACGGTTCGCAAACCGACGCCCTGGGCCTGGGCAGCCGCGACGCAGTCATCGCACTCCGGCCAGGCCTGAAGCACCCGCCCAACGCGACGGCCGACCTTGATGCGGATCGTGCCGTACGGCGTTTCGACGGAGACGTGCTCGCGAGCCAGCTTCGTGCGGGCGCATTCATGCCGCCGGATGCCGAATGTGCTGGTCTCCGCAAACACGATTTGCTCCAGAACCGGCGCGTCCGCGGGGCGGCAGAGCAGCGTCAGCAGATGCCCGGGGCGGCCCTTCTTCATCTGTATCGGCACGATGTACGCGTCCAGTGCACCGCGCGCCAACAGAAGTTGACAGGCATGCGCCAGCACCTGTCCGGTGCTGTCATCGACCTGGGCCTCGAGCACCGTCACCGTGTCGCTCTCGGCGGTCTGATCGTCCGCTTCTTCGCCCAAGAGGATCCGCAGTATGTTCGGCCGCGTCGTCCCCTCGCGCGACCCAGCGCCTACGCCCACGGCTTCCAGCGACATCGCCGGCACGGTCCCGTAATCAGACGACAACGTAGTCAGGATCGCAGCGCCGGTCGGCGTGGTCAGCTCACCGGGTTCATCGCAGGCCGCCAGCGGGGCCCCGCGGAGCAGATCGGCGGTGGCTGGCGCGGGTACGGGCATGACGCCGTGATCGCAGCGGACGCTGCCGGAACCGGTCGGAATGGGCGAACAGATCACGCGCTGCACGCCGAGGTGGTGCAGCCCCGCGCATGCCGCGACCACGTCGACAATCGCGTCGGCCGCCCCGACCTCGTGGAAGTGCACCTTTTCGACGGTTGTGCGGTGCACCCGCGCCTCGGCCTCCGCCAAGCGTTGGAAGATTGCCCTGGCCCGCTCGGTGACCGTGGCTGGCAGGCCGGCGTCGTCGATCAATCGGACGATGTGCGAAAGGTGCCGGTGCTTTTTCGGCGCCGCCGGGTCGACGGCGACATGCACCTGCGTGGCGGAAAGGCCATGGCGCTTCACGGGCTCGGCCGTCAGCGACACCTCCGGCAAGTTCAGCGATTGCACCACGCCGCGAAGGTGCTCGATCGGCAGTCCGGCGTCGACTAGAGCCGCGAGGATCATGTCGCCGGCGGCCCCACTGAAACAATCGAAATAGGCGATGCGCATCCAGTTCTCATCCCGTTGAGGCTCGGCGGATCGTAACGTCGGACAGATGGCGCAGGAATCGCGTTCAGATGCCGGCGTCGCCGGCCAGCGCCTGAAGCGCGCGGATCATCGCCTGGGTGCCCAGCTCGCCGCCCCCGGGCAGGGCCTCGACGGCACGAAACAGTTGCTGAGCCAGGGCGGTGCCCGGCAGGGGCAGGCGGGCCTCCTGAGCGGCGGCCTGAACGATGCGCAAATCCTTCTGCATCAGCCTGATCATGAACGCGGGCTGCAAATCGCCGGTGGCGAGCTTGGCGCCGAGCGTCGACCACGCCCAGGAGCCGCCGGCGCCGGAGGCGAGGGTGTCGATCGCGGCCTTCAGTTCCAGCCCGCTGCGCTGCGCCAGCAGCAGGGCTTCGCAGACACCGATCATGTTCACCGCGCAGAGTATCTGGTTGCACGCCTTGAGGGCCTGGCCGCTGCCGCCGGGGCCGACGTGAACGATGCGCTGGCCCATGTGTTCGAGCACGGGCCGGGCGCGGTCGAACGACTCGGCCGTGCCGCCCACCATGATGGTGAGCGTCGCATTGCGCGCACCGACCTCGCCGCCGGTGACCGGGGCGTCGAGGAACGCGATGCCCCGGTCCGCGAGTCGGTCCGCAATGGAGCGCGCTCCAGCCGGGGCGATAGTGGAAAGATCGACGACGCAGCTCCCGGGGCGCAGCGTCGCGGTCGCACCGTTCGGCCCGAAAAGGACTGCTTCGACGTCTGGCGTGTCGGTGACGATGGTCAGCAGCAACGATACGTGGCGAGCGACTTCCGCGGGGGAATCGCACCACGTCGCACCGGCAGCGATCGACGGCTGGGCCTTGGCGCGCGTGCGGGAATGCACGAACAGGGGATAGCCCGCCCGCAGCAGATGCCCCGCCATCGGGCGGCCCATGATTCCCAAGCCGATGAAACCGACGGGTTCGACCAAGGAAGCCCTCTTCGGCAGGCTACGCGCCGGCGGACAGCATGCTTGGACCGACTGCCCCGACTCAACGCCGCGGTTCGGGCCTTAGTGGCTCGGCTCGCCGGCAGGCTCGTTACCGGGCGCTGGTTGCTCCTCGTGATCGCGATCATCCTCATCGCGATCGTCGTCGTCACCGCCGTCGGCGACGCTCTCCATGGCCTGGCGCGTTTCGCGCGAGAGCTTCTCGAAGGCGGGCTTGTTCGGCGCCAGCACCATGATCATGTTCTTGCCTTCCATCAGCGGGAAACGCTCGATCTTCACGAGGTCTCCCAGCCCGGCGATGATCTCGCGGAAGGTCTGGTCGCCGATCTCGCGGTGCGCCCGCTCGCGGCCGCGGAACATCATGGTGAATTGCACCTTGTCGCCCTTGCTGAGGAATTTCAGGGCGCGCTGCACCTTGATCTGGCGGTCGTTGGAATCGGTCTTGGGCCGCAGGCGCACTTCCTTGAGCTGCTGCTCGTGCTGCTTTTTCTGGTGCTTCTTCTGGCGGTACTTGAACTTGCCGTAGTCCATGATGCGGCAGACCGGCGGGCGATCGCGCGGGGCGACCTCGACCAGGTCGAGGCCCTGGTCGCGTGCCATGCGCAAGGCCTCATGCGTGGCCAACACGCCGAGCTGCTCGTTCTCCGCGCCGATGACGCGGATCTGGGGGATGCGGATCTGCTCATTGCAGCGCAGATTGGACGAGATTGCTTTGGACATACTCCCTGCTTTACGACGGAAGAGCCTGGCCCGCTCTTCGCCAGCCCGTCAGGCTGCGAGTGGAGATTTCATCGGCGCACACAGCCAGGAACTCCGACAGCGGGCAGCTACCAAGCTGTCCGCCGTCGCGCGTGCGCACGTTTACAGTCCGGGTCGCGGCTTCCTGCTCGCCGATCACCAGGATATACGGAATCTTCTCCAGCGTGCTGCGGCGGATCTTCGCGCCGATCCGCTCGCCGCTGGAATCGAACTCGGCCCGAACGCCGACATCGCGCAACTCCTTCAGCACGCTGGTGGCGTACTCGACCGATTTGTCGCTGACGGTGCAGATCGAGACCTGCACCGGTGCCAGCC
>CAYOHG010000175.1:0-3523 GCA_964403685.1 uncultured Planctomycetales bacterium | reverse complement strand
AAATGCTCGATCAGAATGCCGATGAAGCGCTCCATGCTTCCCAGCGGGGCGCGGTGCACCATGACCGGGCGATGCTCGTGATTGTCGGCGCCGATGTAACGCAGCTCGAAGCGCTCGGGCAGGTTGTAGTCGCATTGCACCGTGCCGAGCTGCCATTCGCGTCCGATGCAGTCTTTGACCAGAAAGTCGATCTTGGGCCCGTAGAAAGCCGCCTCGCCGCGGCCGATGAACCAGTCCATCCCCGACTTCTCGCACACGTCGAGGATCGCGGCCTCGGCTTTCTCCCAATTCTCGACCGAGCCGACGTACTTGTCGCCCCCGTCCCGCAGGCTGGCGCGCACGCGATACTGGTTCAGCCCGATCACGTCCAGCACGAGCTTGGCCATATCAATGCAGCCGGCCAGCTCGTCGTGGAGCTGGTCAGGCGTGCAGAAGATGTGGGCGTCGTCCTGCGTCAGCCCGCGGACGCGCGTCAGCCCGCCTACCTCGCCGGACTGCTCGTAGCGATAGACCGTGCCGAATTCCGAGAGCCGAATGGGCAGCTCGCGGTAGCTGCGCGCGTCGGAACCGTAGATGCGGATATGGTGCGGGCAATTCATCGGTCGCAGCAGGTAGCCGTCCTCGTGCCGCAGCCATTCGCGGATACGCCGCAGCCGCTCGTCCATCGGCAGATCGGCCGGGTAGCCGCCCCGAGCCAGATCCTCGTGCTGGTCGGCCAGTTGCTTGTAGAGGGCAAGTTCCGCCGGCGTGGCGCAGTCGGCGTTCGACGCGCGCGCGATCTCCCACAGCGCGTTCAGCAGCCGGGCCCGATCCGATTCGTACAGCGGCGGGTACTGGCTGTCCTTGTAGTAGGGGAAGTGCCCGCTCGTGCGGTACAGGTCGAGCTTTCCGATGTGCGGCGTATAGACGGGCTGGTAGCCGCGACGCAGCAACTCCTCGCGAATGAAGCTCTCGAGTGCGTGTCGCAGGATCGCGCCGCGCGGCTTCCAGAGAACCAGTCCCGTCCCGACCAGGCCGTCGAGCGCGAACAGCCCGAGCTCGACGCCGAGCTTGCGATGGTCGCGCTTCCGGGCTTCCTCGATCTGGTCGAGGTGCGCCTTGAGCTCCTTGCGGGATGGCCAGCTCGTGCCGTAGACGCGCTGAAGCATCTTCTTGCTGGCGTCGCCGTGGTGATAGGCGCCGGCGACCTGCATCACCTTGAAGGCTCCGACGCGCGAGCTGTCGGGCACGTGCGGCCCGCGGCAGAGGTCCTCGAAGCAGCCGCTGCCAGGCCCGCCGGTGACGTAGAAACTGAGCGTGTCCCCCTCCGCCCGCTCGGCGTTGTCCACCTTGTATTCATTGCCCTCCGCGCGCAGCTTCGGCATGGCTTCGCGGCGCGGCAGCTCATAGCGCGTGAACGGCCGCGCTTCCTTGACGATCTGCTCCATCTTCGCCTCGATCAGGGCGAATTCCTCGGGCGTGATGTGATGGTCCAGATCGATGTCGTAGTAGAAGCCGTTCTCGACCGGCGGGCCGTACACCAGCTTGGTCTGCGGCCACAGCGCGCAAATCGCTTCGGCCATCACGTGCGCGCAGCTATGCCGCACGACGTACAGGCCGTCGGGGTCGCCGGCCAGCAGCGCAACGAGTTCGACATCGCCGTCGGGCAGCGGGCGGCGCAGGTCGAGAATCTCGCCATTGGCGCGGACCGCGACGGCCTCGCGTGCCAGCCGCGGATGAACCGCCTGAAGCACCTCGCCGCCGGTGACGCCCGCAGGATGCTCGACCACCTTGCCGTCGGGCAGACGCACATTCACCATGGGAATTCATTCCTCATGGACAGGCGTGCCGACCGTCGAGCGCGTGATTGATTCGCATGAAGAGCCGGAGAGCCGATCGGGTCGGTTCCTGCGAGCAATCCCCGCGCGCGACGTCGTTGACCGCCGTCCGCGTCGGGTCATGCTGTCCGTGTGTACACCATCGTACGCACAATCTCGCAGAAACAAGCACTCGCACTACGCATCACTCTACCCGGACCAATGGGCAAGTCAACCGCATTGGCCGTGAACAACCGACAAATCGGCCGCGCCGCGCGTTCAGGTGGCCTCGACGCTGTTGAAGGAGCTGGCCGCCCCGGTCCGCACATCACCCTGCTGCGCGTTGGACTGGACCGAGATGCCCGTCACGTTGAACAGCAGCAAAAACACGGGCACGACCGCGACCCAGGTGGTGGCCCAGTTCACGAATGTCGATGCCAGGCTCGGGAAGAACGTCGCCGCCAGGCCGACAAACCCGACCATCAGCAGGGCCGAGCCGACCAGCGACGTCAGCACGATCGGCAGCGCGCGCACGCACACCAGGAACATGAACCCGCCAAGGCCGGCAAACACCAGCCCCGCCGCAGGAACAACCTCCCGGCTGAACCCCAACAGGTTCGCGAAATAGTAGCCGTGCAGCCCGAAGACAAGCATCGAACAGACGATGACGCCGACACGGAGCCGCGCCAGCGCCAGACTGGTCGCCAGAAGGCCGAGTAGCAGCCCTGACAGCGGACCGGGGTCGTCCATGTGGTTAGCCGCCAGCCTTCCCGCCAGGTAGGCCGCGCCGCCACAGGCCAGCGCGACAAGCACACGCGCGAAGCGAAACCCCTGTAGCAGATACAGCAGGCCGATGGCGACGCACGTAGCGGCGGTCGGAGCGCTCCACTGGAGCGCACTCTGGAAAACCAGTCCCTGTACATCCGGCACAGTCACACTCCCGCCGGGCCTGCTTGGCACGACTGGATAGATCATCGGATTCCCGCAGCGCCGCGGGCAAGTCGGCGAGCGGGTCGAAGCGGGCGAGCGTGGGACCAGCGAGCGGCGGGGGAACGCATGGCCGAAGCCTGACTCGGCAATTGCCACTTTGCGGCAGGGCCGATAATCAACTTGCCGCCCGCCGCCAGGCTTCCAGAACGTCAGGAGTTGGCCGGCCGGGCGCGCTCGCCGCGCGGGCAGTCGGAACGCCCCGGGCGGGGCGAGGGAACGCCAGAGGCGCTGCTACGCTCGTGTCGCCGCCGCGGGGGCGCGAACGACCGGCTGCTCCTCAGCCGTGTCGGGTTTGCGCGATCGAGGGCGGCTGCAAAACAGGTTGTAGAGCAGTCCCGCGGCCCAGACCGTTCCCACGCCCGCGGCGCTTGGCCCCGGATGCGCTATCAGTAAATCCAGCCCGCTCGGCGCGACTTCGGTCAGAATCGCGGCCGTACCCATGCCCAAAAATAGCGTTCCCAATGTCGCCGCCCAGAATGCACGCGCGGCTCGCGGCAGCAGCCAACCCAGGACCAGGCCGCCGACGCCTGTGATCGCGATGAGCGCGCCGAACGTCAGCCGAAAGCTGGGGACGTTGGCGCTGAGATGCTGCCAGAGATTGCCGAGTTCGTTGAGCGCGCTGCGCGGTGCGTTGCCGACCACCGTGCCCGCCGCGGGAAGGCTGATTTCCGTTACGACCGGATCCAGCCAGGTGTCAATCGCCGGTTTCAGATCGCGTGCGGCATAGATGCCTACGG
>CAYOHG010000174.1:0-6891 GCA_964403685.1 uncultured Planctomycetales bacterium | reverse complement strand
CGTGGACAGCTCGTACGCGCCCCAGGCAACGCCCACCAGCAACTGCGTCGCAAACAGGACCGGCAACGACTGTGTCATGGCCCAGATCGCAGCGGACGGTCCGATCGCAGCCCCGCCGACCCACAGCAACGCGCGCGCTCCGAAGCGGTGGGCGAAGTGCCCCAGCACCGGCATCGCCAGCACGCGGGCCACGTACGCCAGGGCCAGCAGCGACATGTACGTCGCATACGAGAAGTGCAACTGGTCGAGCATGAACGGCGTGAAGTAAGGTCCGGCGAGCTGGGCTGCGAACTGCACCGCCAGCATGTAGGTCAGCAGCCGCGCATCGCTGCCCCGCCGCAGGCGACCCAGCAGCTCGCGCGGCCCGACCGTGCGATAGGCCGCCGGCAGCGGCACGGGCTCGCTCTGCGCGGAAAGGAACGCGGCGGACGCCAAGCGGCCCAGCCCGGCGGCCGCGAACAGCAGCAGAAACGCGACCGCGTGCCAATCGGTCCCATCGGCCTGCTGCAATAGCAGCCCCCCGCCGGTCATGCCGAGAACCAGGCCCACTTGCGCCAGCCGCGTGCGGCGGGCGAAAAAGCGGGCGCGCATCGGTCCCGGCACGAGCGTGCCGATCCAGGTGTTCCATGCGGCGCCGCAGCCCATCCCGGCGCCCCAGTACAGCGCCGCCGCGGCAAACAGCGCCCAGGTCGGAATCGCCCCGAGCGCGGCGGCAATCGCCAGCGGGACAAAGCTCAGCCCCTGCAAGGCCGCGCAGCCGATTACCCAGCGGCGGTGCGAGCCGATGCGCTGGACCGCCAGCGGCGAGATCAGTTGCAGCAGCGCGCCCATCAACATCGGCACCGTCGCGACCAGGCCGGCGGCGACCTCGCCGGCGCCCACGAACAGCGCGAACGCGGGTATGTAGGTTTCGCCCGCCCCAACCATCACACTGTAGGAAAAGGCATCGCGAACGGAAGCGCGCAGGTCGCGCCGCACGCGCGCGTCGGGAACTTCGGTGAGCATGAAATCGATCCGGCCAACCCGGCGTCTGGTCGCTCCATCGACGCATCGCGCCGAACGCCAGGCAACCCCCTCGGAGCGTAGCAGGAACGCCGCTACCCGCAAGGCGCCGGCGTGCGCCGCGCGTGGCGTGAGTTGCGGCGCGAGCGGATACTACCGCCGCCGGTGTCTGTTCCCGGCGATTTCGAGGACCTCGCTGCACAGGATGGACCTGCGTGCCGCCTGAAGCCAACCCGCTGGCCGCCATCGTTGTGCTGATCGGCGCCGCCGTTGTTTCCGCGGGTGTGCTGCGTGTACTGCGCGCCCCGGCCATCATCGGGTTTCTGCTGGCAGGCGTAGCGATCGGGCCGCACGCGCTCGGGCTGATTCACTCCGAGCAGGTTTCGTTCTTCGCGGAAATCGGCCTGGTGCTGCTGCTGTTCTCGATCGGGCTGGAACTGTCGCCCGAGCCGCTGTTGCAGGCCGGCTGGCGGCTGTTGTGCGCCGGTCTGCTGCAAATGGGTCTGACTACCGCCGCCGTGCTGGTCGCGCTGCTGTCCACGACGCGTCTGCCGCCGACCGCCGCTGCCGTCGTCGCCTTCGCGGTCAGCCTGAGCAGCACGGCAATCGTTCTCAAGCAGCTCAGTGACCGCGGGGAGACGGACTCGACCGCCGGCGTCGTCACGATCGCGATTCTGCTGCTGCAGGATGTCGCCGTGATCATCGTGCTGATGCTGCTGCCTTTGCTGGCGGCGAGCGGCGCAAGCGGCGGCGGCGGGAACGCGCTGAAGATCCTGCTGGCGGTCGCGGCGGCGCCCCTCCTGCTGTGGGTGGCCCGCCTGGCGATGCCCGCGGTGCTGCGGACGCTCTTTCGATTGGGCGGGCGCGAACTGCTGACGCTGTTCGCCGTGCTGATGGCGGTGCTCGGTGCATGGATCGCCGGACAATTCGGCCTGTCCTGGCCGATCGGCGCGTGCCTGGCCGGTCTCCTGCTGGCGACGACCGACGTGCGGCATCAGCTCTGCGCCGAGATCACCCCGTTCCGCGACTTGTTCAACGCGATCTTCTTCATTTCGATCGGCATGCTGGTGAATCTGGAAGCCGTCGCGGCTCAGACATGGACGATCGCGGCGCTGGCTATCGGCGCGCTGCTGCTCAAGAGCGCGCTGACGACCGCGGCCGTGCGCCTGCCCGGCTGGCCGGCACGGATTGCCATCCACGTCGGGCTGGGACTGTGCACGATCAGCGAGTTCGGGTTCGTGCTGGGGCAGGATGCGGCCCGTCACGGCCTGCTGCCGACCGCCGCGCTGGATACGTTCGTAGCCGTCGCGGTGGGCAGCATGCTGCTGGGCGCCGCGCTGGTTCCATCGGCCGGGCCGCTGTCGCTCTGGATCACGCGACGCCGCGCGGCTTCGCCGCCGGACGAACCCTCCCAGGCAGTCGCGCGTCGGCTCGCCCAGCATGTGGTGGTCGTCGGCGCGGGATTGAATGGTCGCAACCTGGCGCAGGTGCTGCGGGCCACGGGCATCCCGCACTGCGTGACGGAACTGAACCCCACGCTGGCCGCCGCCATGTGCGCCGAAGGCTCGCCAACCATTGTGGGGGATGCGACCCGCTGGGAGATCCTCCAGCACGCCGCGATTCAGCACGCCCGGGCGCTGGTCGTGTGCATCAACGATGTGCCCGCGACGCGGAGCATCGTGGTGCAGGCTCGCCAGGCGCGCTCCGACCTGTACATCCTGGCGCGGACGCGCTTCGTGGCCGAGCTGGAGCCGCTCTATCGGCTCGGCGCCCGCCAGGTCATACCCGAGGAGTTCGAGACGTCGATTGAGATTTTCGCGCACGTGCTCAAGGAGTTCGGTGTGCCCGACAACGTCATTCACCAGCAGGTTACGCTGGTGCGGGCCGGGCGCTACGGCATGCTGCGGCGGCTACCGTTGACCAGCGCGCTGCGCGGCGAGTGGGCCCGCATGCTCGAAGCCGCGGTCACGCAGACTTATCTGCTTGACGAGCGCAGCCCGGCCGCCGGCCGCACCATCCGCCAGCTCGACCTCCGCCGGGCCAGCGGCGCGACCATCCTGGCCGTCACGCGCGGCGGAAAGCCGCAGGCCAACCCGCCGGCGGATATGCTGCTGAAGGCCGGCGACGTGCTGGTGCTGGTCGGCGCGCATGCCGAGCTGGACAGCGCCCGGCGGCTGCTCGACCCGCCCGCGGACGGCGCTCAGACGTCGTTGGATAGCACCGCCCAATCGGCCTGAGGGTCGTGCTTGTGCACGGCCATTCGGCGCGCAGCGCGGTAGAAGCTGCTCATCTTGGCCCAGTCGAATTCGCCGGCGAAGCCCTCGACGCGGTTGCGCATGGCGATCCGCTCGCGCAGCGTCATGCGCGCAAGCTGGTGCAGCCAGTTGGCCACCTGATAGACGGTCCGCTCGTGCGCTACGCCGGAGCGCCGCGCGACAAACATGCCATGCCCGTCGTGATCCGGGAAACGCCGCATGACGTAGGAGCCGAAGCCGCTCAGATCGCTGGAAATGGCCGGCACGCCGCGGACGATGCACTCCATCGGCGTGTAGCCCCAGGGCTCGTAGTACGACGGGAACACGCCCAGGTTGCAGCCGCGCACGAACTGGTCATACTCCATGCCGAGCACCGGGCTGGTCGGCGTGATGAACTCGGGGTGGTAGATCACCTTGACCGGGTCGTCCGGAGAATTGAGCAGCCCCACCCGCCGCAGGTGCTGCACGATCGGGTCGTTGTGCTCGTCGACCAGGTTGTGCGTGACGATCACCGGCGCGGGTTCCTGCCGCCAGGCGTAGACCATGCGCTTGAGCCGCACGCGGTCGTACTCGTCGAGCAGGTCCTCGGTGGTCGGCAGGCGGCCGGCGGCGACGACGCGGAACAGCCGTCGGCCCATCTCCTCCTTGATTTCCTCGCAGGCGTTGCGCAGCTCGTCGAACATGACCTGGCGGTTCAGAGTTTCGACGTTATGACCCCAGTAGCGCGCCCGCGTCACGAGGAACGCCACGATGGTGATGCCCTCGGCCTCGGCCTTCAGCCGGCGGTTCAGCTCGAACAGGGAGTCGATGAACACGTCGATTCCCTTGTTGCGATACTCGTAGCGGCCAGCGGTGAAGAAGTAGAGCGTGCGCTCCAGATCAAAGGTGTAGCTCGGGAAGAAATGCCCCATCACAAAATCATGGATCTTGTTCTTGAAGCGCTGGTGGCGGATCTGAAACTCGTGCGGTGCCGCAAAACGCTCAACGTTCAGCCCGTTGGGCAGCAGCGCGTCCGCCTTCCGCCCCAGAAAGCGCTCCGACTCCACCGAGGTGATGTCGGATACGGTGGTGAAGACGTCGGCGGCCTGCGTCGCGGCCCGCTCGATCCGATAGCGATGGTCGATGCCGTGTTCGCGCGCCACGCGCTCCGGATCGAAACCCTCCAGGTGCTCGTACAAATCCACGTTGGCGGCCGACAGGCTGCGGCCGATCAAGGTCGCGTGAGTCGTGAAGATGGTCGGGAAGCTCGCCCCGCGGAACTTCAGCAACGGCAGCGCCACGGCCGCCTGCCACTCATGAAAATGCGCGATCAGGGGCGTTTGACCCATCTTCTGTGCCAGGATTTGAAGCAGGTCAGCGGTCGCATAACCGAAGGCCACGATCTCGTTGGTCTCGTGGTCGTCGCCGGGCGTGCCGATCGCGCAGTCCTTCCACAGAAAGTACTTCATCTGCTCGAGATGGCCCCACAGGCTGGGCAGGTCGATCAGCAGCACGCGCGGCCGACCGGTCACCAGCCAGCGGCCGCAGTGAATCACCAGCCCGCGCGCGGTCAACTCACGCAGCGCCTCGGCCAGCAGCCCGTCCGGCGGCTGCGGCTCGAACTCGACCCGCGCCGAACGCTCGCGATACGGCCCCAGCAGCACGTACTGCTCGCCCCAACGGCGGACGGCGGCAGGCGCCTTGCTGCGGATGACCGTGTAAATGCCACCGGCCTGACTACAAACCTCCCAGGAAACCTCGCACAACAGCGGCGTGCGGGCGGTCGGACCGGGGCTCAAGCCCGCCCCCGCCGCTTCGAACGACGGTGCGCCTTCCAGCAATTGCCTGCGACGATTCATGCGGTATGCCCATTCGCGTGCCGCCGGTCCGCGCGCCGCGCGGCCGGCATTGACAGCGCCACCGGCTTTGGCGGCATCGTAACACTCGCAGCCTGCGGCGACCAATCTCGGGGCTCTTCCGCGCCGGCCGCCGGCCCAGGCGCGGTTGTTTCCTGGCCGCATGCCCGACGCGCCCGGCTTGCCATCGGAGCCGATTACACTATCGTCCGCGTTGGGCAGTTTGGGCGAATCTGGCCACGGCCCGGCCGGCGGTCGCCGCGACTGCGGAGATTCATGGATGACGCTTGAGGTCGAGCAGCAGGCACAGGCGACTCTCGTGCGGGTCTCGGGTGATCTGACGCATGAGGGCTCTGAGGAGTTCGTGGCGCTCGTCGCCGACCTGCTTCAGCCGCGCGGCGCCCGCGTCGCCGTCGACCTTTCGGCCGTCCCGTTCGTGAATTCCGAGGGGCTCGGCGCTCTGGTCACCGTCACCGGGCGCTCCAATGTCCGCGAAAGCATGGTGGTCTTCTTCAGCCTTTCACCGTTCGTGGCCGGCGTGGTTCAGACCACGCGACTCGACAAATACCTGACCATTGCGGCCGACCTGAATGCGGCGCTTCAACATCTGAACCCGACGGAGAGTCGCTGAACGCTGCCAGGGGAGCCCCTGGGTTTCTGTGTCGCTTCAGCCGCGCAGCGCTGCGGCTACCTGCACATTGGCCAGCAGATGATCAAGATTCAGACTGCCGACTACCACCGAATCCACCGCCGAATTCCGCAACACGAACGCCAGTGCCTGCTGCGCATCCAGCCTCCCGGAGGCCAGCCCCTTTTTAACCACTACACCCACGCCGCTTTGACCCGCGGCGGCGATCACCTCGGCGTGGCTGGGGTCATCCGCGTGGTACTCAACCATCAACACGTCCGCCCAGTGCAGCGCCAGCCGTTCCGCGGCGACGGACTTGCCCGACCAGCCGATCGCGCGCATCCAGCCGCGCTGCCGGGCCCGTTGGAGACATGCGACGGCGTCGGTCTGCGAGAGAATCGCCAGGTCGTCGGCGTGGGTATGGATCATCACGATGTCGAGCACGTCGGTGCGCAGGCGGCGCAGCGAGCGCTCCAGGCTGCGCTCAATCGCGCCCGCCGAAAAATCGTAGCGCGACACGCCTTCGGCGAATTCCTCGCCCACCTTGGTCGAAAGCACGTACTCGGCCCGCCGATGCGCGATCGCCCGGCCGATCCGCTCCTCGCTCAGTCCGTAGGCCGGCGCGGTGTCGATGTAGCGAATGCCGGCGTCGAGCACCGCGTTTAGCAGGCGGGTGGACTCCGATTCGTCCGGAAGCGCATAGCCGCAAGGGTACTTGATGCCCTCGTTCCGGCCGATCTTGAACGCGCCGAACCCGATCGGCGTAACCAGCAGATCGGTTCGACCTAGTCGACGCGGCGCCATGTTCGAGCGACCTCCCACGGCGGGTCGGCGAGCTGCGGACGGGGCCAGCCGCTCAGCCCTTCCGACGCCGACGATTCGGATGCGGGCTCGGCGACCTGCGCAGCCTGCTGCTTCGCGGGCGTAATCGACAGCATCTGAGCGACTTCGCGAGCCAGTTGGGGCGCCAGCGCCAGCTTGGTCGGCCAGGCGACCACGACGTCGCCGTGGCGCTCGCAGACGACTCCGGCCGGCCGCCGACCGCCGAGTGTAGAGCCCTCGGCTCGATCAACCCGATAGGCCGAAAGCTCCACTCCACGCCAATCGATCGGGCCGAGCACGGCACGGAGTTCCGCCGCCGCACGCCGCAAGTGCGCAGCCTCATCCAGCG
>CAYOHG010000173.1:0-6892 GCA_964403685.1 uncultured Planctomycetales bacterium | reverse complement strand
GGCCGACGCGGCCGCGGCCCTGCGTCGCCTAGGTGACCACCTGCCCGCCGGCATTACGCCGTACTACGCTTCGCTGATCGACGCCAGTGATCCCGCCGACCCCTTCCGCAAGATGATGGTGCCGGTCACGGGCGAGTTCGTGCAGACGGTCGGCGAGGCGGACGATCCTCTGGCCGAGGACTCGTTCATGCCGGTTCCGGGACTGGTCCACCGCTACCCCGACCGCGTGCTGTTCCTCGTCACGAACTTCTGCGCCACCTATTGCCGCTACTGCACGCGCGCCCGGCTGGTCGGCCAGACGGGCGAGTATCACTTCAACACCGCTCAGTACGAGCAGGCCCTGCAATACATCGCCGCCCGCCCGGAGATTCGCGATGTCCTGCTCTCCGGCGGCGACCCGCTGACGATGCACAATGAGCGGCTGGAGTGGATTCTGGCGCGGCTGCGCGAAATCCCGCACGTCGAGTTCCTGCGCATCGGCAGCAAGATCCCCGTGGTCCTCCCGCAGCGAATCACGCCCGGGCTGTGCCGCATGCTGCGGCAGTTCCACCCGCTGTGGCTCAGCATCCACTTCATGCACCCCGACGAGATCACACCTGAGGTGGCGCAGTCCTGTGGTCGCCTGGCCGACGCCGGCATCCCGCTGGGTGCTCAGATTGTGCTGGCCCGCGGCGTGAACGATGACGTCGCGACGATGACGCGGCTGGTGCGCGGGCTGCTCAAGATCCGCGTCCGTCCGTATTACATTTACCAGTGCGACCCGATCAGCGGCTCCAGCCACTTCCGCACGCCGGTCGAAAAGGCCCTGGAGATCATCGCCGGACTGCGCGGCCACACCACCGGATATGCCGTCCCGACGCTTGTGATCGACGCGCCCGGCGGCGGCGGCAAGACGCCGATCTATCCCGACACGATCATCGGACGCGAGGGCGATTTCATCCTGCTGCGCAACTACGAAGGCCGGACGTACCGCTATCCCGACCCACTGCCCGTGGTCGAGTGACCCGTGCACCGCGATCGCCGATGCGGCAGCCGTGCGCGGTCGGCCCGGGTGAGCCGTGCGACCACCTGAGATCGGCCGGACCGGCAGCCCGGGCACGCGACGGCGCCGGGCGAGGTGCGAGAGGTACGAATTCGCCGGAACGCGGAGCTTCGAATTCATGAAGATCGGCCTGACCTACGACCTGCGGGCGGAATACCTGGCTCAGGGCTACAGCGAGGAGGAAACCGCTGAGTTCGACCGCGGCGAGACGATCCACGCCATCGACGCGGCGCTCCGGTCGCTCGGGTACCAGACCGACCGGATCGGCAACGCCCGGCAGCTTATGGCGCGCCTGCTGGCCGGTGACCGTTGGGATCTGGTCTTCAACATCGCCGAGGGCCTGCGCGGCTACGGCCGCGAAGCCCAGGTGCCGGCGATACTCGACGTATTCGGCGTCCCGTATACATTTGCCGAACCGCTGAACGCGGCGTTGACCCTGCACAAGGGTCTCACCAAGCGCGTGTTGCGCGACCTGGGCGTGCCGACGACCGACTTCGCACTGGTGAGATGCGCGGCCGACCTGGCGGATGTGCACCTGCCGTTCCCGCTGTTCGTCAAGCCGGTCGCGGAGGGCACCGCCAAGGGCATCGACGGTCGGTCGCGCGTGACCACGCCGGCCGAGTTGGCCGACGCTTGTCAGCGGACGCTCGAGCGGTTCCGACAGCCCGCGCTGGTCGAGCCGTTCCTGCCCGGGCGCGAGTTCACCGTCGGGATTGTCGGCAGCGGTAATGATGCGGTGGCCGTCGGGACGATGGAAATCGAGCTGCTCGACAGCGCCGAGCCGCATTCGTACACGTATCTCAACAAGGAAGAGTGTGAGACGCTGTGTCGTTACACGGTTGCTCCGCGCGAGTGGGCCGAGCCGGCCGAGCGGGTCTCCCTGGCGGCCTGGCGAGGACTGGAATGCCGCGACGGCGGCCGCGTCGACCTGCGGGCCGGTCCCGACGATTGTCTGTACGTCATGGAGATCAACCCGCTGCCCGGTCTGCACCCCAACCACTCCGATCTGCCGATGATCGCGACGGCGGCGGGTTGGACTTTCCCCGAACTGATTGGCCGTATCGTGCAATCGGCGCTGCGGCGCGCGGCCGCCGAGCCGGCGGCGCGCCCCGCGCTGGCCGTTGCCGGAGCCTGAACCGGCCGAAGCGGCAGCGGCCTGTGTCGTCTTTCCGGGGGTCTCATGAACGTCGCCATCGTGCACGACGAGATCGGACCCCGGCCGCGCGGCGACGAGCTGGACACGCTCGTGCAGGCCGACGCCGTCGCCGACGCCTTGCAGCAGCTCGGGCACTCGACTGTGCGGGTGCCGTTTTCGCTCGACCTGGGGGCCGCGGCCCGGCGTTTCGAGCGCGACCGCCCGGAACTGCTTTTCAATCTGGTCGAATCGGTCGCCGGCCGCGGTCGCCTGATACACCTGGCCCCCGCGCTGTTTGAGGCCCTGGGCCTGCCGTTCACCGGCGCACCGGCCGACGCCGTCTTCACCACCTCCAATAAGCTGCTCTCCAAGCGGATACTACGCGGCGCGGGAATCGACACGTCCGACTGGTGGACTGCCGATGGCGATTCGAACGACTTCCGTCCCGGCCGTTGGATCATCAAGAGTGTCTGGGAGCATGCCTCCATCGGCCTGACCGATGCTGCCATCGTTCGGGGGGACTCGCCCGCGGATTTGCGGGCCGCGCTGGGGAGCCGCCCGGACGGCGGCCATGCCGACAGTGGTTCGGCGGCTTCGCCGGGCGGTGAGTGGTTCGCCGAGCGCTTTGTCGATGGGCGCGAGTTCAATCTCTCGCTGCTGTGCACCGACGACCCGCGCATGCCGCAGCTTTTGCCACTGGCCGAGATCGACTTTTCGGCCTTTCCGGCCGGCAAGCCCCGCATCGTCAACTACGCCGCGAAGTGGGAGAGCGACACCTTCGAGTATCAACACACCCCGCGGCGGTTCGCGTTTCCACCCGCGGACGAGCCGTTGCTGGCGCGGTTGGCGGAAACCGCCCGCGCTTGCTGGCGCATCTTCAGTTTGCGTGGGCACGCCCGGGTGGACTTCCGCGTCGATGCGGACGGTCGCCCGTGGGTGCTGGAAGTGAACACCAACCCATGCCTGTCGCCCGACGCCGGCTTTGCCGCCGCCGCCGCCGAGGCCGGTTTGTCGGCGCGAGACGTGGTCGCGCGGCTGGTCGAAGATGGGCTGCGTCGCGCCGGCTGGTGTGCATGACCAGCAGCGCCCGCAAGCAAGCCATCGCGTTGAGCCGAGTCTTTGGGGCCAATCGCGTGGAGCGATCGGTTCCCAGCGGCATGCCGGCCGGTGCGACAATCCCTTCGTCGCCGGTGCGAGAATCTCGGTTTTGTACTACGCCGGCGGGAGTCGCTCGCACGAGACGACCAGCGGGATCAGTTCGGCGTTCGCAGGGCCTTTTGAGCGAAACGAAACCCACCTCTTCCCACTTCGGGTGGCGACGATGTCGGCGACGGGCGCTCGCGTCCGGGTAGTGCAGGTGGCTCGCCCGTCGCTTTGTGTTTCATCGGAGGCATCCGCGGACGCTGCGGTCGACGAATGCCGCCCGCATTTCACTCGCCTGGGCTCGGTGTGGAGGACGGCGTTTCCGCGCTGGTCGGTACGGGACGGCGCCCGTTTTTCGCTTCCACCCAGAACACATCCGCGACCTGGGTGCGCACGAATTCGTAGCTCACTTCGTCAAATCGATTGAGGGCCGAGTCCTCTGTAATGAACACGCCACCGCCCGCGGCGCTGGCTTCGTCGCGATAACCGACCAGCAGCCGGCTGTGCGACGAGCCGGCGGCGACAGGGTAGCCCGACGCCAGCACCCGCTTGATTTCAGCGAACTGTTCGTCGTTGACGCCGAAGCGGTCGGGAACCCACGGGACGATCCAGCGCACATGCAGCGCGCCGGCAGCTTGCGCGCGAATAAGCTCCGCCTCGGCCGCGGCGGCGGTGGATGGTCCCCGTTCCGCATCGAAATCAGGCTGGTAGGGCATGCTGGTTTCTCTACAGATGCCATGACGCTCGAAACCGGCCAGCGCATTATGAAAAAAATTGCCATCCGAGGGTCGGCCGGCGGCCTGTCCCGCGGCCCAGTTCAGATACTCGGGACTCAGCCGTTCCCCCCGGCCGGTCTGCCGCGCGACGGCGAATTCGATCGCCGCGCAGGTGGTGAAAATCGAACACGTGCCGCGCCCGCCCTGGGGACGGGGCGTCAGACCAAGCTCCGTCAACCGCGGGCGAAGATCGACACTGGCGGGCTGCGACGTGGCCGGCGCGGACGTGGTCGGCGGGGAAGCGGCTGCCATCGCGACGTGAAGCAGGACGGACAATAGAAACGCGGCGACAGCGCTCGTTCGCACGGCGGCACGCATGCTCAACTCCTCGGGCGCGCACCAAGCCGGTGGGCGACGACGACCCCCGTCCGTAGCGCGCTCAGCCGCCGGCCTTGAGCTTGCGCACTTCCTGTGTCAGCGCCGGCACGACCCTGAAGAGGTCGTCGACGATACCGTAGTCGGCGACCTTGAAGATCGGGGCTTCCTTGTCGGTGTTGATCGCGACGATGACCTTGCTGCCGCGCATGCCGGCCAGGTGCTGAATGGCGCCGCTGATGCCGCAGGCGATGTAGAGCTTGGGCGTGACCGTCTTGCCGGTCAGCCCGACCTGGCGCGTGTGCGGCTGGTAGCCGGCGTCGCAGGCGGCGCGCGAAGCTCCGACCGCGGCATCCAGCTCGTGGGCCAGTTCGCGGAGAAGGCTGAAATTCTCCTCGCTCTTGAGTGAACGTCCGCCGGAGACGATGACCTCGGCTTCGGAGACGTCCTTTTCGCCGCCGCCGCTGCGGGCCACCTCGCGAGTTGTGACGCGGTCGTCGCCGGGCGCGGGCTGAAAGGGCAGTGTTTCACGGGCGGGGCTGCCGCCGGTGGGGGCCGGCGCCGCGAATACGTTTGCGCGGATCGACGCGATCGCCAGCTTTTCTTTGGGAAACAGCACGTGCGCGGTGGCCTTGCCGTTGTAGACCGGTCGGCGGACGTCCAGCGCGCCGTCGGCGGTGAACGACAGCTCAATCACGTCGCTGGCGAGGGCGGCTCCGCAGCGCAGCGCGACGCGCGGCGCGAGGTCGCGGCCCATGAAGGACGCCACCAGCAGCGCGACCCGGGGCTGCACCTTGGCGATCACGGTCGCCAGCGCCGTGCGATAGCGCAGCGCGGAATAGTGCTTCAGGGATGGATCGCTGACGGTGATCAGCGCGTCCACGCCCGCCGCCGCGAGTGCGCCGGATGCCTGCGCAAGCGAATCCCCGATAAGGCCGGCGATGACCTTGCCGCCGCTGGCTTTTGCGAGCGACCGGGCCGCGGTCAGCAGTTGCGTGGCGGCGGGGTGAAGTTTGTCGTCGCGCTGCTCGGCGAACACGAGAATGTCATGGGTCATGGGGGTTGCCCTGGGCGTCGTGACAATGGTCTGTTAGCCGCGAGTTCAGATCACCTTCGCCTCTTCGCGCAGCAGCCGCACGAGCTGCCGTGCCGTTTCCGCCGCGTCCCCCGCCAGGATCTTCCCGGCGGCCTTCTGGGGGGGCGGCTCCAGTTTGTGCATGTGAGTTCCGCCGGCGCCGCTGGTCAGGCTGCCCAGCGCCGGTACGTCGGCCGCCTTGAGCGTCGCCAGCGGTTTCTTCTTGGCTTTCATCAGGTTCGGCAGCGAGGGGTATCGCATCTCGACCAGGCCCTTGTCGATCGTCAGCACCGCCGGCAGCGCGAAATCGACCAGCTCCTCGGCGCCCTCAATGCGGCGGTTGGCAGTGGCCTTCTTACCGTCGTCGGCGAGTTGCAGGGCGGTGACCGCGCCGACGTGCGGCAGGTCGAGCGCTTCGGCCAGGGCCGGCCCGAGCTGCCCGCTGTCGAGATCGATCTCCTGTTTGCCGCGGATGATCAGGTCGAAACCGCGGTTCTTGACGACGGACGCGATCAGCCGGGCCTGCTGCAATTCGTCGAGCTGGTCGAATGCGTCATCCTGAAGGTGAAGCCCGTCATCGGCACCGACCGCCAGCGCAGTGCGTATCGCTTCTGCCGCGCCCGCGGGCCCGATGGCCAGCACGCTGACGGCCTCGACGTCCTTGCGTTTCTCGCGAAGCTGAACGGCCAGCTCGATGGCGAATTCGTCGAACGGGTTGACAACCATCTTCACGCCCGCGCGCTCGATGTCCTCGCCGTCCGGGCGAATGCGAATCTGGGTGGTGGAGTCGGGAACCTGCTTGATGACGACCAGGATCTTCATGAGCGCTCCTGCCAGACCGCCCCGGCGGCCGGTTTGCGGCGACCGGCGCGGTCAGTGCGGCTACCGCGGGCGGAAGCGCGATCATAGCCAGCCCGCGCGGGTTGGAAAAGGCGGGCCGCCGCCGCGCGCCGCCCGGCCGCGCGGGTATATTTCGCAAGTTCCAGACGCGGCGAAATCGCCAGCCAGGCGGCGCGGCTGTGCGCCGCTTCAGGGCTGGCCTTTACGGCGGAAGACCATGCGGATTCGCGAGTTACTGTCGTGCGGCCGGCCATGTCTTTCCTTCGAGTTCTTTCCGCCGCGCTCGCCCGAGGGTTTCACCGCACTGGGCGAAACGATTGCGAACCTGCACGACCTGCGGCCGACCTACGTGTCGGTGACGTACGGCGCCGGCGGCAGCACGCGCAAGCAGACCGTCGACCTGGTCACGCACATCAAGCAGGACTACGGGATCGAGGCGATGGCGCACCTCACGTGCGTCGGCGCCTCCCAAAGCGAACTGGCGGAAATCCTGAGCACCCTCCAGGCCGCCGGCGTCGACAACGTGCTGGCGCTGCGCGGCGCTCCGCCGCGCGCGCCGGGCGGGT
>CAYOHG010000172.1:0-6923 GCA_964403685.1 uncultured Planctomycetales bacterium | reverse complement strand
CGGCTACTTCTTTGACATCGAGGCGACCCGCTCGGCCGCGCTGGTCACGCCGGTGATCTGTAGCCCGAAGTGCTCGCCCACGCGGACTGCGATGCCCGTACCAATGGGCTGGTTCCGCACCATTAGTTCCAGATGATCTTCGGCGTGCTTCTCGAAATCGATGATCGCCCCCAGCGACAGGTTGCGAATCACCGTCACCGGAAGCGATCGCTGCGCCAGTCGGACGATCACGGGCACGCGTACGCGCAGCAGCCGCGCCAGGTTCGGATTCACCTTCCGTGCGCTGGTCGGCGCCGTGCGCAGCTTCGGCGCGGCCGCCGGCAAGCGTGACGGCGCAGGCGGCGCCGCGGACGCATCCGCGGTCGGGCTCCCGGCGCTTTGCTGAAGCAGTCGGTCGATCTCGTCCTGATCGATGATCATGCTCGACCCGTGAATGGCCGCAGCCGGGCCCTTGCCCGCGCATGCTGCCCCCTATTCATCGGACCGCGGCGCGGCGCGAGTGAAGCGCAAGCGCCGCGCTACAGTTGCGGTCTCCACCGCCGCGCCCAGCGCTCCAGCATCAGCAGGCTCCACAGCGCGTGCCCATGATGCTCTCGACCCGAGGCGTGCGCCGCCAGCAGCGATTGCAGCCAGTCGCGCCGAAAGATCGTGGCGGGCAGGCTGTCCGCGGCCAGCAGCTCACGTTCGAGCCGCGGGCGCAGCTCACCGCGAAACCACTCGCCGATCGGCACGCCGAACCCCATCTTGGCCCGCCGCAGCGGCCGTTCGGGCAGCAGTGTCGCGGCCCAGTCGCGCAGGATTCGCTTTCCGCCGCCCGGCCCGAGCCGCCAGTCGATCGGCAGCCGCTGGGCGAATTCAACCAGCTCGTGATCCAGGAACGGGCAGCGGCATTCCAGCCCGCACGCCATCGACGCCCGGTCCACCTTCACCAGCAGATCGCCCGGCAGATAGCCTGCAAAGTCGGTCCGGATCGCCGCTTCAACCACGTCCGGGCCACCGCTGCCGTACAGCCGCTCGAACCACTCGATCGGCGCATCGAAGTTGATCTGGCGACGGAGTTCCTCGCGGTAACCGGCGGCCAGTTGCAGCGGGGTGAACACGTTGATCCACGCCAGGTAGCGCCGCGCAGGCGACTCGCCCAGGGACTGAAGGAATCGGTATACCCTGCGGCTAGCGCTTTTCGATTGACCGCGCGGCAGCAGCTTCGCCAGGCCCGCCAGCGGCGCGCGCACCAGCGACGGCAGCCAGTCCATCCGGCTTGCGAGCCGCGCCGCGCGATAGCGGTCGTAGCCGCCGAAGCACTCATCGCCGGCATCCCCGGTCAGCGCGACCGTTACACCGGCGCGCGTGAAGCGCGAGAGGTAGTAGGTCGCAATGGCGGAGGAATCGGCCATCGGCTCGTCGTAGTGAAACGCCAGCGTATCGAGCACTTCGAGCGCCCGCGGAGTGACGATCTGTTCGTGATGTTCGCTCCCGAAGTGCTCGGCGACTTCGCGGGCCGCGGCGCTTTCGTCAAAGCGCGCGTCCGGAAAGCCGATCGAAAACGTCCGCAGCGGTGAGGCGCCCAGCCGCCGCATCAGCCCCACGATAATGGACGAGTCGATGCCGCCTGAAAGAAACGCCCCGAGCGGGACGTCGGCCACGAGACGTTTCTCGACCGCGGCCGTCAACAAGCGATCGAGCGTCTGGCGCGCCTCGGCGTAAGCGCGCTCGCGCCGCCCGCGGATTGGCTCCGCGATCGTGCCGCCGGGCAGCGCCCAGTAACGCGTCGGATGCGGGGCGGCCTCGGTGCCACAGGTGCATTCCAGCCGAGTCGCCGGGGGCAGGTGCCGGACGTTCCGGTAGATCGAGCGCGGCGCCGGCACGTACTGGAACAACAAGTACTCGTGCAGCGCTTGCGGGTCGAGTTGCCGAGGCACGTCCGCCAGCGCCAGCAGCGCCTTGGTCTCGCTGGCAAAGGCCAGCCGGCCCTTCGCGATCGCGTAGGCCAGCGGCTTCTTCCCGAGCCGATCGCGCGCCAGCAGCAGCCGCCCGTCGCGCTCGTCCCACAGCGCCAGAGCAAACATGCCGGCGAATCGGTGCAGGCAGTTTGCCCCCCATTCCTCGAAGGCATGCACAATCACTTCGGCGTCGCTGTGCGTGCGAAACGAATGCCCGTTTTCGACCAGCTCGGCTCGCAGCTCGCGGAAGTTGTAGATCTCGCCATTGAAGGCGACCCAGACCGTGCCGTCCTCATTGGACAGCGGCTGGTGCCCGCCGGTCAGATCGATGATCGAAAGCCGCCGGAATCCCAGCGCGCAGCGCCCCAGCGGGTCCACATAGGCGCCGGCGTCATCCGGTCCGCGGTGCGCCAGCGTGTCCGACATCCGCCGCGCGTCGTCCAGCGTGGCGCGCTGCTCGTTGGACAGGCATAGAACGCCGGCGATTCCGCACATGAGCTGAGAATCCAGCATAACGGCCGGCGCGCGCGGCGTACACGCGGCACGGGCCGGGCTTGCCAATCCGTACGGAAAGGAGCGGGCCGCGGTTCACGAGCGCGGCCGGCGCGGCTGACAGCGCGGGCAGATGTGCGTGCCACGCTGTCCGACGCGCAACGCCGCAATCGGTGTGCGGCAGCGCGGGCAGGGTCGCCCGGCGCGGCCGTAGACGCTGAAATGCTGCTGCATCCGCCCGCCGGGGTAGGCCCAGTCAATCGACGCGCCGTTCAGCCGAATGCCCTTCCGCAGAACAAAACGGATGGCCCGATGCAGGGCGGCGATGTGCGGCCCGCGCAGTCGGTCGCTGCGTGTGAGCGGATGCAGGCCCGCATGAAACAGCGCCTCGTCCGCGTAGATATTCCCCAGCCCGGCGACGACGGATTGGTCCAGCAGCAGCGGCTTGAGCTGCCGCGCCCGCCCGTCCAGCCGCGCGGCCAGCCGCGCGGGCGTGAAGATCGCTTCCAGGGGCTCGGGCCCGAGTTCGCGCTCCAGGCCGACGAGATCCTGGCGGAAGATTACGCGGCCAAACTTGCGCGCGTCGCAGAACAGCAACCGCTCGCCGCCTCGCAGTTGAAACTCCGCGCGCACGTGCGGCGGCGGTGCAGGCTGGTCGGCACTCCATTCGAAGCGCCCGCTCATGCGCAGGTGGATCAGCAGGTGACCGGCCGCGGCGGCATCCTCCAGGTCCATCACCACGAACTTCGCCCGCCGCCAGAGGCGCGCGATCCGCCGCCCACAGACGTGACTACGAATGCACTCCGCGTCCGGCCAGCACTGCCGGGGCCAATGCGAGACGAAATCGGCGATCTGGCGCCCCTCGAGGCGATCGCGAAACCGACGGACGATGGATTCGACCTCGGGAAGCTCGGGCATGCCCACATGCTACTTCCCCGCGGCGGAACCGACGAGAGTTCGGGATTGATTCGCATTGCGAGCCGACCGGCGGGCGCTGCGCGGGGAGGGCCTGGCGGCCGGAATGCCGCGGACGTTACCCCAACCAGTTTTGACTTCGCTCAAAACCTGTGCTATACTGAAAGATTATGGGGTTCTACCGAAAGGGAGGCGTATATGCAGTCGGCACGGTACGTTCTGTTGTGCTGTTTGTGCGCCCTGAGCGTTTCCGCGGTGGGGATTCCGCCGAAATCTCCAACGGGGGACTGCCAGAACCCCTGGGGGCCAAGCGACTGCTCGTACTATTGTGGCAGTCGCTCGGCCTGCGATGAGTGTTGCACGAACCTGTCGGGCCTGTTGAAGAACGAGTGTCTCCGGCAGTGTATCCTGAAGTGGCCGGATGCGCACGTCGATCCCGACCTGCACGATGTGAACTGACTTGCATTCACCGCTGCGATTGGTAGATTGACTGCACGCGGTCCCTCAGCGATACCCATTGGGGGTACCCATGTCACTGCTCATGCTTGCCGCGCTGGCCGTTCAGGCCGCCGCGGAACTTGCGCCATCGGCGCTGCCCGAACTCGATGCGCGTCACTGGTACAACAACCCCGTCTTCCAGGTCGTCGACCAGCGCGACGTGATTCTGGTGCTGTTCCGCGAGGAAGATCGCGAGCTTCCCCGGCTGCTGCGCCGCCTGTCGATTGTCGCCCGCCGGCCGGACGTGGTCGTTATCGGCCTCACGCCGGACAGTCGCGGCGCGGTGGAGCGGCTCATCGAGCAGCACCATGTGCGCTTCACGCTCGGCGCCAGGTCGCGCTCCGCCGGCGAGTTCCTTCGCGAGCGCTCGCCGCGGCTGATTCGCGTGCGGCGTTCGGCTGGCGTCGGCGAGATCCAACCGCTCGATGCGGAGGCGCTCGTTCGCGAGTATGCCCAGTATTCCGGCGCGTCGGGCGGGGCGTCGCCGGCGACGCTGCGCGAGCCGTGGGAACTGCTGACGTTGATCGGCGCGCCGACGATTCCGTCGTTACAGCGGGCCGCCGCCGTGAATCGCCTGTACTCCACGGTTTCGCCCAGCGAGTTCCTCGCGCTGGCCGACGCCCTGCTCGACGAACAGTCGGATCCGGACGTCCGCAACCGGCTGGAGTTCTACGCGCTCAAGGCCCGCGGCGTCGACGTGGACGATCAGATGTTGGCCCCGTCCGCGGCCTACCTGCGCGAGTACCAGGCCGCCGCGGACGATCCCGCCTGGGCGGCGGTGCGCACGTTTGAACAGTCTGTGGGCAACCGCGACGCTCCCCAGCTTACCGCCGACTATTGGGATCACCTCAGCGATGCGCCCGCCGATGCGCTGATTCGCTGGCTCGTGGCCGGACACCTGCCGCGCGTCGCGCGGAACGGCGAGGTCCGCGAGGCGCTATTCGAGATGCTGGCCGCGGAGCCCGATTTCGCCGTCCGCGGAATGCTCACTTCGGCGCTGGCTCAAACCTGCACCATCGGCGATCTGGACGCCGCGGCGCGCCTCGAGAAACTCGCCGAATCGGAGCCCAATCTCTACCACGTACGCCCGTGGATGCAGGCGACCGCGCGCTACTTGCGCACCGGCGAAACGGCCCCGGCGGCCGGCGCCGATGCCGCCGGCGACGCGCCCTAGTCCGGCTTACAGCCGCTCGGCAAACACCTTCTGGGCCGCAGTCACGCCGGCGCCCAGGTTAAACTTGTGGCCGAGCTTGTAGAGGCTCTGTTCGAGGGCCGCGATCGCCAGCACGGTGTCCATCTGGTCGATGTAGCCCATGTGGCCCAGACGGAAGATCTTGCCCTTGAGCTCGTCCTGCCCGCCCGCCGACTGAATCCCGAAGCGCTTCTCCAGTTCGTTGCGCAGGTCCTTGACGGTCACGCCGCTGGGCGGGCAGAGCGCTGTCACCGAATCGCTGGGACGCTTGCTGAAGACCTTCAGGCCGATCGCCTCGCCGGCCGCGCGGGTCGCCGCGGCCATCGCCGCCACGCGCTTCCAGACATTCTCCATGCCGTCCGCCAGCAGAATGTCGAGCGCCTTGACCAGCCCGCGAACCAGCAGGTGCGCCGGCGTGAAGGGCGTATCCGACTCCGCGGCGCTCTTGAACGCCTTGTTCAGGTTCAGGTAGTACGCGTGCTGCGTCTTGTTCGCCGCGATCACTTCCCTGGCTTTCGGGCTGACTGCCAGGAAGCCGAGCCCCGGCGGCAGCATCAGCGCCTTCTGCGCGCCGGTGATCACCACATCCACGCCCCACTCGTCCGGCTTGAGCGGCAATGCGCCGGCCGAAGTGATGCAGTCGGCCAGCAGCAGCTTGCCGTGCTGCTTGCACACCTTGCCGATCGCTTCGAGGTCGCAGGCGGTCGCGGTGGAAGTCTCGCTGTGCACCGCCATCACGCTCGTGATCGCGGGGTCCTTCTTGAGCCAGTCGCTGACCATCTCCGGCGTGGCGGGCGACCCCCACTCGATGGCGTGCCGGATCACGTTCAGGCCGAATTGCTGCGCGATCTCGCCCCAGCGCTGCCCGAACTTGCCGCTCTCCAGCGTCAGCATCTGCGAGCCGGCCGGATTGCAGCCGAGGATCGCGGCTTCGGCGGCGGCGGTGCCCGAGCCGGTCAGGATGAGCACGTCGTACTGCGTCATCATCACTTGCTTGAGCTTCGCGGTCGCATCCTTCATGAAACCCTTGAACCAATCCGTTCTGTGATGCTCGAACGGCCGGGCCATCTCGAGCAGCACTTCCTCAGGAACGGCACACGGACCGGGCGTGAACAGGCGGATTTTCTTCATGGCGGGCCTCCCGTTGCAGGATCGACGCGGCGGATGCCGCGGCTGGTTGTCTCAGACGCGCATGCTACCGCCAGCTCGCAGTGCCGCACAGACGCAGAACGCATGGGCGGCGTGGGGCGCTTTTGGCAGGTGCGACACAGCGCGGTAAACTGCTCGTTTGCGTTTCGGCCAGGGGAGGCTATGGAGCTTTCGAAGATCATCACGCCCGAGCGGGTCCGCGTTCCATTGGCGGCCACCGACAAGAAGGGCGTCATCACCGAGCTGGTGGAGCTGCTCGCGAACACCGGCGCGCTCACCGACCGCGACACCGCTTTACAGGCGGTCCTCAACCGCGAGGCCGAACGAACAACGGGCATCGGCTACGGCCTGGCCATTCCGCACGGCAAGACCGACAGTTGCCGCCAGCTCGCGATTGCCGTCGGCAAGCCGGCCCAGCCGGTCGAATTCCAAAGCTACGACGGCCGCCCGGTCACGTTCATCGTCATGCTCATCAGCCCGCCCGATCAGACCGGCCCGCACATTCAGGCGCTCGCCAAAATCTCGCGGCTGATGAACCTCGCCGACTTCCGCGCCGCGGTCGACAACTGCAAGGCCTCTGCCGAGCTGCTGGCAGCCATTGAGACATTCGAACGCGCGGACCACACCGCGCACTGACGGCGCGGCCCGCAATCCCAAGCGCGGTCCGCCGGCGCTTGGACCGCCGGCACAACCCCCCCAGCGGGATCATTCACCGAGCAGCCGCGCCAGCCGGCTGA
>CAYOHG010000171.1:0-6940 GCA_964403685.1 uncultured Planctomycetales bacterium | reverse complement strand
CCACATACGCCGCGGGGCTGCCCCTTCAGCGCCGCCGCGCTGGGCGAGCTGCTGCGGCTGGAGCTGGATGTGCTGCGGGCCGCACCGGGCGGGCGGATCAGTCAGGCCATCGCATGGGCCAGCGCTTCGAAGTAGCGGGGGAAGCTTTTCGACACGCAGTCGGCATTGCGGATCAGCACGCCCTCGACCGCCAGCCCCGCCAGCGCGAAACTCATCGCCATGCGATGATCGTGATACGTTTCGATCGCCGCGGGGCGCACGTGCGCCGGGGGCGTGATCGTCAGCCCGTCGCCGTGCATCTCGACCGCGGCGCCCAGGCGCGCCAGCTCGTTTCGCAGGGCGGCGAGCCGGTCGGTCTCCTTGAGTTGCAGGTTGGCAACGTTGCGGATGCGCGTCGGTCCAGTGGCGAAAAGGGCTGTGACCGCCAGGGTCTGCGCCGTGTCAGGCATGGCGTTCAGGTCGACGTCGATACCCCTGAGCCGATCGACGCCGCGGGCATCCACCACCAGCGCGTCGGCTCGTTCCTCGATGCGGCAACCCATCCGCTCCAGCACATCGACGAAGCCGACGTCGCCTTGCAGGCTGGCGCGCGACAGTCCGAGTACCTCGGCCCGCCCGCGGGTGATCGCCGCCGCCGCCCAGAAGTACGTCGCGGCGCTGGCGTCCGGCTCGATCACGTGCACATCCGCCCGGTAGCGCTGGCCGGCGGGAACGACGAACCGGTCAGCCTCGCCGAACGAATCCACACCCATGCGGCGCATCAACGCCCGCGTCAGCTCCACGTACGGCCGGCTGGGAAGCGCACCGGCCACTTCCAGAAACACGTCATCGGCGGCGTACGCCGCGATCATCAGCAGCGCGCTGACAAACTGGCTGGATGGCGGCGAGCGGAACGTCACGAGGCCCCCGGTCAGGCCGCGGCCCAGGATCGACAGCGGCGGGAAGCCCGCCGCGCCGTCGTAGCCGATCGCTGCGCCGAGCTGCCGCAAGGCGTCGACCAGCTCTCCAATCGGCCGCTGCCGCATGCGCGGCGAGCCGTCGATACGGAAGCGACCGTGCGCCAGGCAGCAGGCGGCGGTAAGAAAGCGCATCGCGGTGCCGGCGTCGGCGACGTTCAGATCGGCGTCGGCCGCTGGGAAGTACCCCCCGCAACCGTGCACCGCGAGCCGCGCGTTCGGCTCGTCGACGTCGATTCGAATGCCAAGCTGGCGCAGCGCTGCGATCATTCGCCAGGCGTCGTCGGCCAGCGAGGCGCCCTCCAAAGCACCGCGGCCCTCGGCCAGCGCGGCGCACAGCAGCGCGCGATTCGTCAGGCTCTTGGAGCCGGGCGGCCGGGCGCGAAGGATGGGTCGCTGCACGGGGTGTAAGACGACGTCCTGTCCGCGGCGCTCAAACACGCAGGGTCCCGTTACGCCGCCGGCCGGAGGCGCGCCATAATGGGGAAGAGCCAGAGCAGGCTGGACCGCTGGACATGTTCTAGCGAGCCGTCGCCCACGGCACCCAGCGTCACCGCGCCGTCGCGCTCGGTCAGCCAGATGCGGCAGCGCGGCTGGGGCTCGCCCCGCACGCAGCAGAGAACGACGTTTCCGGCCCGCGGCGCGGCACCACAGTCCAGAATCGCCGCATCTCCCCCAGCGAACAGCGGTTCGAATCGATCGTCGGTCAGCCACACGCCGATCGCGTCGGGATGATCGTCGCTGAGCGCATCGTCCTCAAGATACGCGACCGATGCCTCGCTGGGGCCGGGAACGACCAGAAGCTCGGCGTTTCTCCCGCCATCCGATGGCCGCTCGGCCGTCGGCTGGTCAATCCGCACGCGGCGAGGTTCGGCCGACGACACGATTTCGTTTCGCGTGGTGACGAGCTGCCGCCGGTCGGCCGCGTCTCGGGGTGGAGACGGGTGCTCGAGAAAGTGGTCGAGTGAGACAATCGGGATCAGCAGGCTGGTTGAACCGTGCGCCGCGCTGCCGCTGCCCGTGCGAACGGATTTGTCAGCGGAGAGCAGCTCGAGAAAGGACTCGACGGGGGTGGCCAGGTGTGGGCATTCTTCCAGCAGCGTGGCCAGACGGGTCAGAAGCTGCTGATGGCGGTGCCGCGCACCGGCGATCACGACTGAACCGCGGGCCGCGACGCCTGTCAGCAGCCACTGGAGGTCTTCTCCGGTGCACTCGCACATGCGAACGAGCAGTTCACCGGGGGGGACCGCGCCGCGCTCAAACCGCACGAAGTCTTCGACCGGAACGCCCAACAGTTCGGCGAAGCGCGCCGCACCGCGCGGGCCATAATGTCGGCGGCGCAGTTCGCGGATGCGGGACGAGAGTGAATCCGTTGCGTTTGTCACGCTTGGCATAATCCAGCACAGGGCTCCGGCGTTCGAAAGCCGGTTGCTTCCGACTCATAGATTACCGATCGATTCAGGCCGCGACTACCGCGGGGCAAGCGTGATTCGGAGGTTTCCGGCCGTGACCTCGATCGCCGCGACCCGGCCGCGCCGCCGGCCGTTTTCCCAGAGGAAGTCGTTGCGGAAGCGCCCTAGCGGGGGCGACTCGTGCCACTCGAACGAACCGCCGTCCGGCGCCAGGCCGGCCGCAGCGATCAGCCATCCGGCCGGCAGCGGCACAATACCGACCTTCGCCGAGAGTACGTGAACCTCGACATGCTCAGGCTCGATTTCAAAGGCCAGTTCCGCGGAAAGCACCGCCGAGAGCCAGCCGCGCTGGATCAGCGTGCCCACCCACACGCGGCCGTCGTCCCGGAATTCCACGCAGGGGCGCAGACCGGCCGGCAGCGACCACCCGCGCGGCAGAGCCAGCTCGCCGCGCGCCGCGATCCAGCGATTCACCTGCTCGGCGGTCAACCGCAGCTCGACTGACTGCGAGCGGTTCAAGCCGGCGCCGATCCGGTCCACCAGGCTGACGAGGTCGCGCTGATCGGAGTCGAGCCGCGAATAGTCGGTGGCCGCGGGTCGATACGCCGCGGGTCGGCAGGTCAGGGCTGCGCCCAATCCAATCAGCGCGATCGAAAAAGCCGCCGCCAGCAGCCATGCCGCGCAGCGCAGTCGCCATCGATTGGCCGCGCGCTGCCCGGACATCTTCGGGGGTGCTTCCGATTGTCGGCGCCGTGCCGCGCGGTCAGCTGGCATCAGACCTTGTCTTGATCGTCGTCTTCGTCGTCGAACAGGCCTGTGATGTCCTCGTCGATTTCGTCCTCGTCGAGGTCGAGCACATCTTCATCGACGCCGGCGGCTGCGGCCGTGGCAGGGGACGCCTCTTCACCACGCGGCGGGCTGATGGCTTTCGGCAGGCCGTCGATCTGGACCGTGAAGACGACCGGGCCGACCGACAGCTTGTCGCCGGCCCGCAGGGGCGACTCGGCGATGCGCTTGCCGTTGACAAACGTGCCGTTGGAGCTTCCCAGATCCCGCACTTTCAGGCTCTTGCCGGCCACGATCAGCTCGCAATGCCGCCGCGAAACGTCCGCGGTCCCGATCCGCAGCGTGCAGTCCTTGCGGCGACCGACGATCGTTCCGCCTTCAGCGACCGCGAAATCCCGCCGCGCGCCGTCCTTGAACATGACGAGCACAACCTTCATGGCCCGCAATCCTCGAACGAGAGCTCGGCAATCGGTCTTCGCCGGCGGACCGCGCCGTCGGCGGCGCCCCGCGCTGGCCGATATAATCGCCGAACTTCATGCTACGCGAAGGGTTTCGCAGTGACAATCGCCGACCCGATCCGCTCGGTGTACGTTCACGTGCCCTTCTGCCACTCGGTCTGCGGTTACTGTGATTTCTACAAGCATCCGCTGGACCGCGCTGCCGCGGCACCGCTGGTGGATGCGTTGCTGGCCGAAGCCCGCGCGGCGCGCCAGCGATACCCGTTGTCAATCGAGACCATCTTCATCGGCGGGGGCACGCCGACGGCGCTGCCGGCCGACGAGCTGGTTCGCCTGGTGCGCGGTCTGCGCGACCTGGCGGCCGGAGCCGGGCCGCTGGAATTCACCGTCGAGGCCAATCCGAACACGGTCACCGATGCCTTGGCCGCGCGGATGCGCGATGCGGGCGTGAACCGCGTCTCGCTGGGCGCACAGTCGTTCGAACCCAGCGAGCTGGGTGTCCTGGACCGCCGGCATCGGCCCGAGCAGGTGGCACAGGCGGTCGCGATCCTGCGCCGCGCGAGCTTCCCGCAACTCAGCCTCGACCTGATCTTCGGTATTCCGGGGCAGACGCTGGCGTCCTGGCTGGCGAGTCTCGACGCGGCGATCGCGCTGGCGCCGCAGCATCTCAGTTGCTACGGGCTGACCTACGAGCCCGGCACCGAGCTGTACGCCCGCCGGCAGCGCGGCGAAGTGCAGCGCGCCTCGTCCGATCTTGAAGCCGACATGTACGAAGCCACGATTGAGCGGCTGGCGGCGGCCGGGCTGGAGCACTATGAGATCAGCAACTTCGCGCTGCCGGGCTGCGCGTGCCGGCACAACCTGGCGTATTGGCACAACCGCGCGTATCTCGGGCTGGGGCCGTCGGCGGCCGGCTTTGTCGATGGAATCCGCTACAAGAATGTGCCGGACACCGCTGAATACGTTCGCGCGATCGAGGCACATCGCTGCCCGTGGGTGGAGCAGGAGCAGCTTTCACCGGAGCGCCGCGCCCGGGAGACGATCATGCTCGAGTTGCGGCTGATCGCGGGGATCGACCGGGCCGGCTTTATGCAGCGCTTCGGGCAGGATCTGGTCACGTGGTTCGCCGAGCCGGTCGAGCGGCACGTGTCGCTCGGGACGCTGGCCGTCAGCCCGGAGCGCGTCGCGCTGACGCGCCGCGGGCTACTGGTGGCGGACTCCGTGATGGCGGACTTTCTCGCCTGACCGCCGCTCGAACGAGACTACTTCGCGAACGCCTCCATCAGGCGGATGCCGGCCGGCCCGGCCAGCACGACGCCCATTGCCGGGAAGATGAACATCACCAGCGGGATCATGAGCTTGACGGCGGTCTTCTGGGCGCGTTCCTCGGCTTCCTGGCGGCGCTTGGTGCGCAACGCCTCGCCCTGGCTGCGTAGGGCCTTGGCCACGCTGGTGCCGAAACGCTCGGCCTGCGAGATGACGGAGACCAGCGAGCGGATCTCGTCGAGGTTGCAGCGCGTGGCGAGGTTGTCCAGCGCTTCGCTGCGCGGGATGCCCATCTGCGATTCGGTCGTGGCGATGCGGAACTCTTCGGAAAGCTGCGGGTGCACCAGCGCCATCTCCTCGCCGACGCGCTTGATGCCGGCGTCGAGCGCCAGGCCCGATTCGATCGACACGACCAGCAGATCGAGCACATCCGGCAGCCCGCGACGAAGCTTGTCCCGGCGGCTGTTGGTCTGCATACCCAGCACGAATCCCGGCGCGATGAAACCGACACCCGCGGCGAACGCCAGCCCGCCGAGGATCGCCGTAAGACTGAAACCGGCGGTCGGCAGGATCGTGCCGGCGACCAGTAGCGCGACCAGCATCACGACGGTCTTGCTGGCCAGGAAGATGGTGGTGGCCTGGCGGTGGCGGTAGCCGGCCTGGGTCAGTTTGAGCCGCAACTGGGTCTGTTCGGCGTCTGAGACCGGCATGATCAGGCGCGAAAGTACTGGCGTGGCGCGGCGCACTAGCTCCGCCTTGGCCGACTTGCGCGCGGTTTCCTTGATCGTGGCGCTGGCGTCGACGGTGGTGCGTCCTTCCATGCGGCGCTTGAGCACGTCCTTGCCGCCCTCGCTGCGTGGCAGCACGCTGTAGAGGATCAGTCCTGCGGCGATCGCCCCGAGAATCAGAATGGTTATCAGGTCCATGGGTATCCCCGTATTACGCGCCGCCGCAACGCTGCCGTCGCCCCGGGTCGCCTCACCAACACGTCACCTACACCTTGATGTTCACGATCCACTTGATCATCACCCAGCCGGCAATCATCATCACCGCGGCCGTCATCGCCAGCATCTGGCCGGTCGGGTGATACAGCAGGACCGCGGCGTAGTCGTAGTTGATCTTCAACATCGCCAGGAATACCACCACCGGCAGGGCCAGCAGGATGTAGCCGGAAAGGCGCCCCTCGGCGGTGAGCGCCTGCACGGTGCCGAAGAGCTTGATCCGGTCGCGGATAACGCCGCTGATCTTGTCGAGCACCTCGGCCAGGTCGCCGCCGGTCTGCCGCTGGATCAGCACGGCCGTCACGAAGAAGCGCACGTCGAGAATGTCCATGCGGTTGGCCAGATTCTGCAGGGCGTCTTCGAGCTTGAGGCCCAGGTTGTGTTCGTGGAAGACGCGACCGAATTCGGTGCCGGCTGGTTCGGGCAGCTCGCGCGCCACGAGCTGCATGCCGCTGGCCAGCGAGTGCCCGGCCCGCAGCGCCTGGCTGAGCAGTTCGAACACATCGGGCAGTTGCAGCACCATCTTGTTCAAGCGGCGCTTGCGGCGATAGAACAGCACGAACAAGGGGAGAATGTAGGCCGCCAGGCCGCTCGGGGCGGCGACGTAGATCGGCAGCCCGATTCCCAGCAGGACAGCGCACAGGACGACCGCCACCAGGGTCAGATTGACCAGCAGTTGCGGGGCCGAGTAATTGACATTGGCCTGCTCGAGGATGGTCTGGAGCCGACCGACCATCTGAAGGGTGTTGACGGCCTGGGCGAACTTGCCTTCGGCCTTGGGCGCCTGTTTGCGCAGGTCGTCCATGGTGACGGCGACGGATGGGCCGGCCCGGGCGCGCGGCTTGAGGCGATCCGAGATCTTCTTCTTGTTCGTGCGGCGCAGATCCGAGACGAGCTGGAGCACGCCGTAGGCGGCCATCAGCGGCCCGACGATCATCAGCATCAGCAGCAGGGCGTCGTTGGTCCCGACCGCGAGGATCGTTGCTGTCATGGGCATCACCACCTGCCGGCGAGCGCGTCGCCGATCGAGTCGTCGGTGAAGGCGCGCCCATCCGGGCCGA
>CAYOHG010000170.1:0-6998 GCA_964403685.1 uncultured Planctomycetales bacterium | reverse complement strand
CCCTCCCGCACAGCGCTGGCGCAGTTCGAATCTCTACGTCGCCGGCCGCCTGCTGCGCGAAACCGGCGACCGCCCCGCCGCGCGCGACATGTTTCTGCGGTGCGCGGCGCTCGATCCGCTCGCGTTCAGCCCACTGCTGGCAACCAAGACCGTCGACGCCCTGCTGCGCGCCGGCGGGCTGCACTGGTGCGACGGCCAGGCAGACGCCGCGCGCGAATGCTGGCGTCGCGGTCTGAGCGAAACGCAGCGTGTGCTGCAGGCCGATTGGAGCAACGTGTGGGGCGAGCTGGACGAGCCCGTGACCTTTGGCTTGCCGGAGGTCGCCCAGCTTGCGCACGGCGCCGCGCGTTGCGCAGATGCGTTGTGGGCAGCCGCCCGATTCGCCGACGTTCCCGGCCTGATGTGGTCGCTGCTGGCGGACCGCGCCGCCGCGCGCGACGCGGGCGATTCCCGCCGGTGGCACCGTGTGTTGCAGCGCCGCGAAGCCGCGCTCGTTGAGCTGACGGCGTATAATGCTGACCTGCGCGCCGGCCGCGATTGGTGGGAAAACCAGGCGCGTTCGGCACGGCATGGCTGCGCACAGCGCGACCGCATGCTGGCCGAGCTGCGCTCCTGGGCAGCGGACCTGCAAGCGCGGCTCGAGCGCCAGGGCGCGGGATCGCCGGAAGAAAGCCCGCAGGCGTCGCACCCGACGGCCTGAAACCGAGCGGCCAGTTCTGCGCGGCACGACGATGCGCCCGCGACCGTGCTGCGGCGCCTGGAGCGGTTGGAATGATCGACCCGCGCCATCCGAACTACGCTGATACTCCCGCGCGGCCCAACCGCCCGCGCTTCGAGTACCGGCCAGACTCGCGCGACGTGGCTCCGCTCGTTTCCATCATCACGCCCTATTTCAACACCGGCGCCGTGTTCGCGGAAACGGTCGCGTGCGTGCTGGGGCAGTCCTGGCAGCGCTGGGAGTGGCTGATCGTCGACAACGGCACGACTGATGCCGAGGCTCGCGCCGTGCTCGCCGCGCAGCTTGGGCAGGACGCGCGCATCCGGTTGATCGAGCTGGGCGAAAACCGTGGACCGGGCGCCGCCCGCAATCACGCCGCCACAATCGCCCGCGGCCGCTACCTGTTCTTTCTGGACGCCGACGACCTGATCGAGCCGACCACGCTGGAAAAGTGCGTCTGGTTTCTGGAAACGCGCAGCGAGCTGGCCTGCGTCAAGGGCTACACCGTCGGCTTTGGTTCGGAACAGTACCTCTGGCGGCGCGGGTTTCACGAACCGCAGGAGTTTCTCCGCGAGAACTGCGCCACCGTCACCGCTCTGCTGCGGCGCGAGTGCTTCCTGGCCGTCGGCGGGTTCGACGAGAGCATCCAGCGCGGCATGGAAGACTGGGACCTTTGGCTGCGGCTGGCCGCCAACGGTCACTGGGGCGGCACCATTCCGGAGTTTCTGGACTGGTATCGCCGTCGCCCCGATGAGCAGCGCCCCTGGACCGATCTCGACCGCGGGCAGCGCCAGCAGCAGTTTCGCGACGCGCTCGCGCTGCGTTACCCAGCCGTGTTTCAGAACGGCATAGTCGTGCCCGAACCGCGTCCGGTTGCGCCATACGAGCCGTGCCTGCTGCCGGCCGATCTGGCCAACCCGCTCCAGCGCCGTCCACAGCGCGTATTGATGATTGTGCCGTGGCTGACGATGGGTGGCGCCGACAAGTTCAACCGCGACCTGGTCGACCAGATCGTGGCGCGCGGTTGGGAAGTCAGCATCGCCACGACGCTTCCGGGCGAGCAGCCCTGGTTGCCGGATTTCACCCGCCGCACGCCGGACGTATTCGTGCTGCCGCACTTCCTGCGGCCGCACGAATTCGGCGCGTTCCTGTGCAATCTGATTCAATCGCGCCAGCCCGAGGTCGTCCTGCTTTCCAATAGTGAGCTGGGTTACCTGCTGCTGCCGCTGCTGCGCGCGCGCTGCCCCGCGCCGGCCTACATCGACTACTGCCACATGGAGGAGGATTACTGGAAGAACGGCGGATACCCGCGCTATGCGGCCGGCCGCCAACCCGAACTGGACCTGAACATCGTCTCGTCGCAGCATTTGAAAGCCTGGATGGTGGCTCACGGGGGCGATTCCCGCCGGATCGAAGTCTGCTACACCAATCGGGACGCGGAGGAGTGGCGGCGCGACCCCCAGGCGCGGCAGCAGCGGCGGACGATGTACGAGATTCCCGAGGACGTGCCTCTGATCCTGTACGCGGGCCGCTTGTGTCGCCAGAAGAAGCCCACGGTGTTCGCCGAGACGATGCGCCGTCTGGCGGCGCAGCCGCTTTCCTTCCGCGCACTGGTGGCCGGCTACGGAGAGGACGAGCCCTGGCTGAGGGCCTTCCTCGACGAGCATCGGCTGAACGGGCACGTGACGATGCTGGGCGCGGTTCCCAGCGACGACATGACCGCGCTGATGTCGGCCGCGGATATCTTCTTTCTGCCTTCGCTATGGGAAGGAATCGCCCTGACTCTGTTTGAAGCCATGTCGATGGAGCTGGCGATCGTCGCGACGGACGTCGGCGGGCAGCGCGAGCTGGTGACGCCGGAATGCGGATACCTGATTCCCCCCGGACCCGACGAGCTGGAAACGGCCGAGTACGCGCGCGTTCTCGCGGAGTTGCTGCGCAATCCGCCGCTGGTGCGCCGCCTGGGCAAGGCGGGGCGCCAACGCATCCTCCAGCACTTTCCACTCGAGCAGATGGGCGACCGCATGGCTGCCTTGTTTGCGCTGGCCCGCGATTGGCGGGCGCGCGCCCCGCGCATCACGCTGCCGGCGGCGCTGGCGGAGGAGTACGCCCGGCTGGGTCACGCGTACGTTCAGTCTGGGCGCGACGCCGATGAACTGTGGAAGCGAGTGCACAGCATCCGCGCCGAGGCCGAGTCGCACTGGCGTTCGAAGCTGGAAGCTGTGACGCACGAGCGCGACCAGTATCAGGCCGAAGCGCAGCGGCTCAGCGCCGCCTGGCAGCAGCACACCAGCCACATCCGCGAGCTTGAGCAGCTCAATCGCGACCTGTGGGACCAGCTTCAGGAGGTCGTCCGCGAGCGCGATCGCATGCGCCGCTCGCTCTACTGGCGCCTGCGCCGGTTGGCCTCGAACATGCTGTCCGGGAGCGGAAAATGACTGCGGCATGCGAGCGTGACCGCTCCCCATGCGGCCATCCCGATCGCGGGCTGAGCCTGGGGCACAACCGCCAACGGCCGTGGGTTTTTTCCGGGCATTGGGCCGGCTCGGAAGCGCACGTCAAACTTGTTCAACGGACTGCTGAGCCAACGGAGTCGCGATGACCGCGATCGCCAGGAAGTCCCTGCTCGTAATCCTTAAGCTCGCCGTGCTCGCCGCGGTGATCTACTACGCCGCGCGGATCGTCAAGCTGAATGACGAGCTGCTGGTCGTCACGCCCCGGGAGCATCCGCCCGTGCGGCTGCTCGATGCCGGCGGGGCCGCGCATGCGTTCGCATCCGGCGCGCGCCTGCCGATCGTGGAGGAATCCGCGGGCGGCGCGGGAGTGATCGTTGCGACCGCGAACGGCGCGCGTCTCTTCGTCGCTCATGAACAGGTCAGCGGCCCGCAGGCGGTCTTTCAGCGCATCCCCGGCGTGCGCTCGCTGTTCAGGACGCTCGACTGGCCGCTGGTCGGAACCGCCTTGCTGTTGCTGGGCGTGCCGAACATCCTGATCGGCGTGCGCTGGCTGATCCTGCTGCGGGCCTGCGACGTGCACATCCCGTTCACCATTGGGCTGCGACTGCACTTTCTGGGGCTGTTCTTCAACACGTTCATGCCGGGCGGCGCCGGCGGGGACGTCATCAAGGCGTTCGCGGTCGTCCCCTACACGCACCGCGCCGCCGAAGCCGTCTCTACCATCATCGTCGACCGCGTCATCGGCTTCGCGGTCCTTGTAATCTTCCCGGCGGCGACGCTCGTGCTCGTCTCCGGCAAGGCCGCGGCGCTGGCCCCGACGCTGCTGATGATCATCGCCGCGCTGACCGCGCTGGCGCTGCTGTATTTTTCCGAACCGGTCCGCCGCGCGCTGCGCTGGGAAAAGCTCCGCGCCCGGCTTTGGGGCCATGCGATCATCACACGTGTCGACGAGGCCATCTACGGGCTGCGCCGCCGAAAGCGCTACCTGCTGGCCGCTCTCTCGCTTTCGCTGGGATTCCAGCTCGTTGCGATGTTCGCGATGCAGTTGGCCGGCCGCGCGATCGGCATGCACGACGCGAAATACCATCACTTCCTGATCTACGGCCCGATCGGGCTGATGTTCAACGCGCTACCGATCAGTTTCGGCGGCGTGGGGCTGATGGAAGGCGCCTTTCTGACGCTGTTCAGCGAGGCGGGCGTAGCCACACCGGCGCAGGGCTGCATGCTGGCGGTGGTGTATCGCCTGCTGACGATCATCTGGACGCTGCCGGGCGGGTTGTTCGCGCTGACTGGAACCGGGCGTCTTCAGACACCGCCCGCCCATACCACCCTCGAGAGCATTGAGGCAGCGCCGCAAGCCGGGGTGTCAGCTCGCGACGCCGAGGCGGCGTCGGCGTAGCAGCGCGTCGCCAAGCGGGGCCGCCAACCCCAGCAGCACCTCCACCAGCGTGCACATCACCCGCGCGAGAATCGCCAACAGCGTGGCCGTTTCCAGCGAGAGAGCGGGCGCCAGCGCGCTGATCAGCACACCTTCGCGCACGCCCAGCCCGGCGGGCGAAAAGAACGCCAGAAACCCGGCAACACCGGCCAGCGCGTACGCGACCGTCACGAGCGCGTAGCCTCCGCGCGGCCCTGCGCCCGGCAACGACCACGCGAAGAAGTACACCGCCGCCCCCAGCACCAGCCAGTTCGCCGCGTAGAGTCCGACGCACATGGCGGTCTCGGACGGACTGAACGATTCCGTCACCGCCGGGACGCCCGGACCTGTCGCCACGCCCGAATCGCCTTCCGGACCGAAGCGGGAGCGCAGGTTGCGCATCAAGCGCTGCTCGCCCCACGCCAGCAGCGCCGGATGCGCGCCCAGCAGGCTGATTCCCAGCGCCGCCGCCGCCGCGATGCGCAGCGAATCGCCTACCCCCGGCAGGGGCACAATCAGCAGGCCGACCAGAACCAGCGCCAGCCCCGCCGCGGTGGCCGCGAAGAACTCGAGGAAGCAGCAGCGGAGCAACGCCGGAGTCGAGATATCCGGCCGCCGCGCGCGGTATTCGACGTAGCGAATGCCCCAGAGCAGGGCCTTGCCCGGCACATACTTTCCGAGAATCGAGTAGAACCAGATCGCCAGCGCCGGCCGCAACGGCAGCGCCGCGCCGTGGCGGCGCGTCAGCCAGTGCCACAAGAGCGCATGATTCAACAGGTAGAGGCCGAACAGCGCGGCACCCGCCAGCAGCGGTCCGCCGCGCGGTTGCAGGTCACTCCAGCGCAAGTTCTCAAACGCCGCCCGGACGCTCCAGCCCACGAACGCCAGCACCAGCAGCGTCAGCAGGATGCGCGCGAGCATCCACGCGTTCTGCGCGGTCGCCGTCCTGCCGCCGGCATTCTCGCCCATCGTCTCCCCTGCACGTTGGCGGATCGGTTCATTCGAACTGCGACAGCCGCTCGGCCGCCACTTCCCGCCGCAGCCCGAGCAGGCTCTTGAGTTTCAAAACGCGCACGCCAAACCAGCGGACGTATCGCCACAGGAACGGCGCCAGCTCGATCGTCGCCTTGCGCCGCCACAGCGCTCGGTAGCGCCGGGCCGCCTGCAACTTCCGCTTGGCCGTCAGGGCGCGGTGAAAGCGGGCGACCGCGGCGCGCGATACCAGCCGCACGTGCGCCCGGTTCGGACCGATCATGTCGGGCGTGTGCAGCCCCAGGCCCCGCCGATACTCCGCGTACGCATACGAGAAATCACCGTAGGTGATCCGCCGGCTCTGCGATTCCGTGATCTCAGCCGTGGAAACCGGCGTGAGCCGCAGCCGCCCCGCCGCGCCCAGCCGCGTCAGCCGATCGCGGCTGGCCGGTGTCCGACAGATCACCAGGCTGATGCCGGTGCGGGTGTGAACGGTGCTCGGCAGCCAGGCGTCGCCGACGACGGTCTCGGCCAGGAAATTGCAGTGGTTGATGCACAGGTGGCAGCGCGCAACGTTGAACGAACGATCGAAGGCGACCTGGTAGTCGAAATCGATACGTCGATGCACGCGCGTTTCGCCCGCGGGTGTGCGAATCCGCAGCGAACCGACCGGGCCGCCGCCGCGATACGAAATATCCTCAATCCGCCCGAAATCGATCCGTTTGAACTCGCAGACGGCCCGCAGTGCATGGTGCGAGTAATTCCATCCGCAGATCAGCCCGATCGTCGCCACCAGTTTCTCGCGAAGCTGCGGCTGAGCATGAAAGACATAGTTGTAGATTCCTTCGAGCTGGCATGGAATCGCCACCAGCGCGAGCCGCCCGGCAGTCTCGCGCAGCAGCTTCAGCGCACCGTCGAGCGGCAGGTTGTGGTAGATCGATCCGGGGAGTTGATCGACCTCGTCGGGCCGCGTGATCAGCCGCGGCTCAAACCGCAGCCCGCGCACCGGCGCCAGCGCAATCGCCCCGTCGACCTCGCGCTGCTCCAGCAGGTCGCGCAGCAACTCCTTGATCACCCCGCCGGAACTGGCGCTCAGATTGCGCCCGCGATCCGTGCTCTGGGCCAGCCAGACCGAATCGACCACCCCGTGCTCACCGACCGGCGCGCCCGGAAACAGCCGCTGCTGAAGCGCGGCGAAATCGACCTGAACGGCCGGGCAGACGGCCGCCGCACGCTGGTCGCCAGCGGAGTCGGGCTGGAACATTTGCGTTCGTTCATCCAGCACCAGCCGCAAGGCGGGATCGGCCGCGACGCACGCACCGCAGCCGATGCACAGGCCGTTTTGCAGCACTGGCGTCAGATCGGCCATCGGCGCGGCTCCGCACCTGAGTCGTTCGAGCGGCGCTTCATGCGTTCACCGATGGAAGCACAAACG
>CAYOHG010000169.1:0-7028 GCA_964403685.1 uncultured Planctomycetales bacterium | reverse complement strand
ACGCTGCGGCGCTCACCGTCCTCGGTGCTGTTCAGCGAGCCGCCCGCGCCGCTGGCCATGAACAGCAGGAACATGACGCCCGTGCCGGCCGCGTAGAACGAGATCGCCGGCGACGAGCTCAAGCCGCGTTCGGCGTTCAGCACGTCAATCAGGTTGACGCGCACCAGCCCGTCGCTGAGGAATCCGGCGTCCGTGGCAGGTTGCGTCGCGTCGGTCGCGGCGCGGGTGGGGGGCTCGCCGCCAGCGACGCTCCGCAATTGCGGCAGGACCAGCGCGATGGCCGCCTGCTGACCGGCGGTGAGGCCGCCGGCGTATTTCTCGAACATCTGCACGCCGCGCTCGACGAGCACGTCGGGGGGGGGCGGCCGCGAGCGCGGCCTTCTGGAGCAGTCCGAAAATCATCTGCGGCGCGACCGGGTCGGACCGGTCGGCGAGCACGTCGAGCGCCGCGGAGCTCTGATCAAAGCTGCCGAACGACGCGCCGAAGCCGGCGGGGATGACGACGGCGACGGGCATGCGTCCCTCGCGCACAACGCGCTGGGCGATTTCCCGCGTGATCGGCTCGCCGCCGACGCGCGGCTGGGTGGTGCGGGCGTCGATGCCGGGGTCGCTGCGAAGCTGCTCGAAGAGCCTGCGGCTGACTTCGCTGTGGTCCTCGTCGACCAGTGCCACCTCCAGCGGCCTGGTCAGGCCGCGCTCCTGCTGGCCGAAGACCCAGGCGAAGATCGAGAAGAAGACGATCGGAAGAACGAAGGTGAGCCCCAGCGCCACGCGGTCGCGCAGCAGCTCCAGCAGGCTGATTCGGATGACGGTGGCGATCATTCACGCAGCTCCCGACCGGTCAGGTGAAGGAAGACCGATTGCAGCGTGGGTGCTTCCACGTGCACGTCATCGACGCGCAGACCAGCGGCGCGCGCCCGTTCGAGCAACGCCGACAGCTCCAGGCCGATCTCGTCAACCGCGAGCTGCACGCGGTTGTCGGCGAAGTGCTCGATTCCGGGAAGTTCGTCGGGGCACGGCCGGCGATCCAGAGTCAGATGGACGCGCCGCCGCGGGCCAACCGTCCGCTGAATCAGTTCGGGCAGCGTGCCGTCGGCGATGATGCGGCCGTGATCGATGATGACGATGCGCTCGCAGACCTGCTGGGCCTCGTCGAGCATGTGCGTGGTGAGCAGCAGCGTTGCGCCCGCGCGGCGCAGTTCGCTGAGCATCTCCCAGATGCGGGCGCGGCTTTGCGGGTCGACGCCCACGGTGGGCTCGTCCAGCAGGACGACCTCGGGCTGGTGCAGCACACCGCAGGCGATGTTCAGCCGGCGTTTCATGCCGCCGGAGAAGTGCGTACAACGCTGGCGAGCACGGTCTTCAAGGCCGGTCCATTGCAGCGCCCAGGCGACCCGTTTGCGTCGCCCGGAAGGCTCGACGCCGTGGAAGTCGGCGAAGACTTCGAGGTTCTCGCGGGCGGTCAGTTGCGGATACAGGGCCAGCTCCTGCGGGACGACTCCGAGGCGGGCGCGGGCCTGGTGTGCGGCGACGCCGTCATTGGCGACGGAGATGCCGAGCAGCTCGATCTGGCCGTTGTCGAGGCGGACGCGGCCGGCGACGGCGCGCATGAGGGTGGTCTTGCCGGCCCCGTTGGGTCCGAGCAAGCCGAGCCACTCGCCGCGGCGCAGCGTCAGGTTCACGCCGCACAGCGCCGGCGTTGTGCCGAAGCGGCGGGCGGCGTCGCGCACGGCGAGGACCACAGGTCGTTCGGACGGGGCGCTTCCGGACGCGTTCATGGGTGCGAATGATGCGCGCCGGCGCGGCGAATGTCATCTTCGGAAATCGCGCGGCGCGCCGGCGGCCAGCGGCTATACTGGCCCCAACGGGGGACTTCGCGCGCGACCGACCGGATTTCTCGGGCCGGCGCCATATTCGACCAAGGGGAGATGAAGGCATGACATTACGGATCGCGACCATCGGAGCGTTGGCCTGTGTGCTGGCCGGCGTGAGCGTCGCGGCGGACACGGTTCGCCAGACAGGCGCCGTACTGGAACCGCCGCTGGAGTGGGTTCCGGGCGAGTTGATCATCGGCTTCGAATCGGCGCCGTCGGCGGACGAGTTGGACGCCATCGATGCGGTGCTGGGCAACGTGCATGCGTGGCGGACGCTGCCGCATGCGCCGCACGCGAAGGGCCAGCCGGGTGTGCCGCACCCGCTGGAGTCGGTGCGGATCATCACGGTTCCGGACGACCAGGACATCGTGGCGCTGGCGGCGCGCGTGGAGCTGCTCGCGGGTGTGGCCTTTGCCGAGCCGAATTACGTTACGCACATTGCCCTGCACCCCAACGACCCGTTCTACGACACGCAGCAGTATGGCCCGCAGAAGGTCAACGCCGAGGCCGCCTGGGACATTACCCTGGGCGACGCATCGGTCGTGCTGGCCGTGGCCGACACCGGCTACAACTACACGCACGAGGACCTCGGCGGGGCGATCTGGGTGAACGACGACCCGATCAACGGCGTAGACGACGACGGCAATGGCTTCATTGACGACATCAACGGCTGGGATTTCTACAACAACGACAACAACATGCTGGATCAGAACCAGCATGGCAGCCACGTTTCGGGCATCGCCGCCGCGCGCACGAACAACGGGGTCGGCATCGCGGGCATGGCGCAGGTCTCGATCATGCCGTTGCAGGTGTTCAGCTCGGGCGGCAGCGGCACGTGGGACGCGATCGCTAATGCGATCTTCTACGCGACCGACAACGACGCGCACGTGCTGAATTACAGCGGTGGCGGCAGCGGCGGCTCCGCGCTGCTTCAGCAGGCCGTGGACTATGCGTTTGCCAACAACTTCACGGTGGTTGCGGCGGCCGGCAACTTCAATTCGTCGTCGCCGTTCTATCCGGCGGCGTACGACACGGTGATCGCCGTTTCGGGCACGGACCGTTTCGACAACCGCTACAGCTCGTCGAACTTCGGCAATTGGATCGACGTGGCGGCGCCGGCCGTGAATGTGTTCTCGCTGTCCTGCTGCGGGACGAACGCCTACACGACGCTGACCGGCACAAGCATGGCCTCGCCGCACGTGGCCGGGCTGGTCGCACTGATGATGTCGCTGGATCCGACCCTGACGCCGATCCAAGTTCGCGACCTGCTGCGCGACAACGCCGTCGATCTTGGCACGCCGGGCTTCGACCAGTACTTCGGCTATGGCCGTATCGATGCTCTGGCGACGCTGTCGGCGATGGGCGGCGGCCCGCCGCCGCTGACCTGTGATGACGTGTCGATCATGCGGGCGTTCTGCTTCAACGGCCGGCTGCTGGTGACTGTGCGGATGGTGGACAGCAGCAACAGCGGACGGACGCTGACGATCGACGTGAACGGCGCGCCGCACGACGTGGTCATCAATGGCATGCGGGCGGTGCTGAATCTGCCGGACCAGGCCGGGCCGCAGACGGTGACTCTGGTCGAGCCGGCGGGCTGCCTGGCGCCGATCGACGTGAACTGCAACTAAGGACTACGGCGAGGGGGATGCGCCCGTTTGGCGAACGGCCTGGCGGTGGCGCGGCCCGCGGCGCGAGATTGGCATTGTTTTCCTCTGAACGGGCCCCGGCTACGGCGCGGGGCTCGTTTTTGTTGCGCACGCGCGCCGCCCGCTGTGGTTCAGCATCGTCATGGGTAGCGTCGGATTGGTTTTCCCGGCTCGCGTGGACGACGGGCGCAACCGCACTCACGGGGCGGTGCCGAGCACCCAGGCCAGCAGTTCGGCGGCGTCCTGCATTCCGACCGGAAAGACCACGTCCTGAAGCGGGGCCAGGCCGAAGGTCTGCTCCACCAGCAACGAGTCGTTGGGGCAGGTGCTGTCCATCAGTTCGGAACACTCCGCGGTGTGCACCAGCCCCAGCAGGTGGCCGACCTCATGCGCCACCGTGTTGCCGACGGCAACGATGATCTCCGCCGTGCTTGGGACGCTCAGGAAAGCGCCCTGATAGCTTTCGGTGAAGATGATCGCGACGTCGGACGGGTCGGCGTTGTGCGTGTCGATCTGCTCTGAAATCGCGAAGGCGACTGTGCTGCGCCCGCCGAAGTATACCGTGCTGTGTGGTGCGGCTGGCTCGGTGCTGTCGTCGGAGTTGAGCACGGTCAGGTCGTAGTCGGCGTAGCGGTCTTCGACAATCTGTTGGATGCCGTCTTTGATCTGATCGGTTTGGCCGGTGAACGGACCGAGGTCCGTGGCGTCGAACGGGTCGAGATCGAAGACGCCGACGTTGGGGATTTCGATGTTCTGACCACCGCGATAGTCGAGGAAGAGCAACTGTCCCGCGGTCGGGACGCTGCCGTCGCCACGGGTGATCTGCACGACGACGGTGTACTCACCCTGGCTGATGCCGTCGGGGAACGGGGCGACGCCGACGAAGTAATCTCCCGAGGGGCCCCGAATGGTGACGTCGATCAGCGGGTTGAGGTTGGAGGCGTCGGGCACGCGGTCATCGTTGAAAGCGTGAACGCGCTCCTGGGCGTCGAAGAGCGCCGCGACGGGATCGAGCTGGCTGGTGTCGGCCGCCTGCACATCGATCTCGACGCGGTCGCCGGTATTGAGCGCGGGAATCTTGAAGAGGTCGAAATCGTCAGGCGTGTCGATCGTCCCGCTGAGGCTGAGCTTGTCGTTGGCGGGTGTGAAATCCGGCGCGGCGCTGAAGCTGTTGTTGGCGGTGGCGTCGATGTTGGTCGAACCTGTGTTGTCGCCGCCGCCGGGCGTGGGACAGCCGCCGACGGCCAGCAGCGCCGCCAGCGCCAGACCACTCGCGCGGATCGTCATCCGTCGAAAACCGCCAAAGCGCGAAGCCTGCATCACGGTTTGCACTCCCTGTTGCTTACCGGCTCGATGGAACGCAGTGGTCGCAGATTGTAACCGGTCGTGGTCGGCGGGCACGGGCGGCCGGCGCGGGGCCGCGGGTCCGGAGCTACGTCCCGCCGGCTATTCATCAAGATGCAGACAGGTACCGCAGGTGTGCGGAATCTCGCTCTGCGCGATGGCGCGGGCGCGGTCGAACTCGATGCCGTGCGACCACTTGCCGGTCGAGCCCGCCTTGACGCCGCTCAGCCCGACACCATACGCCAGGAGCGCCGGGGAATCCTCCATGCCGACGGCGAAGACGGTGGCCTCCAGCTCGCCGCGCTGAAAATCCTGATTGGCGGCAAGGTCCCAGGCCGAGCCGGTAGTGTCCATGACGTCGGTGACCGTCTGCGTATGGTACAGGCCCAACAGGTGTCCCAGTTCGTGGCTGGCGACGTTGGCCACCATCACGGCCATCTCGTCGGCCGAGAGCTGCATCGTTTCGTAGATGGCGAAGTTGTTGGCGTAGATGATCGCGGCTTCATCGGCGCGACGATTGTAGGCGTCCACACGATCGGCCAGTCCAAGCAATCCCGGGGCATCGCTTCCGAAGTGCAGGGTCGCATGCGGCTCGGTCGGCTCTGTGCTTTCGTCAGACGAGACCAGCGTTACGGCGAAGCTGGCGTAGTCTTCCCGCATGGCCTGGACGATCGCGGCGCGCATGGCGACCGTCTGGCCGGCATAGGCGCCGCCCAGCATGCTGGCGTCGAACGCCGGAAACGAGACCGGATCGCGCCCGTGAATCTCCACGCCGCTGGCGCCGGAGAAATTCAGCCAGACCAGCGCGGCGTTGGGTGCCGGGACGCTGGCGCCCTCCCGGCGACTGGCGACCATGCTGAAGCTGCCGCCGCCGCCACTGGAGGGGATCATGACGCCGAGCCGCACGCGCGGCGTGTGGGCGCGCAGGATGTGGGTCATGCGGCCACGCGCGGAGAGGAAGCCGCGCGACAAGAGGTTCATCTGTTCGTCGAAGAGGACGACCACAAAGGGTCCGGCGGAGGTGCCGCTGACGTCGACGGTCCATTCATCTGCGAACCAGCCATCGCCCAGGTCGAAAAGCCGATAACGGTTGCCGTCGGAGACCTGTCCGCTGGCGTTCCAGCGCTGCGTTTCGTCGGCGCTGTTCGCGGGCGAGCCGTCATCACCGGAATCCACCGTGTCGTCGCCCGCGTCGGCCGTGGTGATGCTGCCCGTGCTGTCGACGACCGTCGCGGCATCGACGAGCTTGTCGTCGGTGGCGAAATCCTGAATGCAGCCCGTCAGCAGCGCCGCGCAGCACGCGGCACTGAAGCCTGCCATACCAAGTCGCATGCCTTCCTCCCCGTGAGCGGGCATGCGACGACGCATTTCGCACGAAGTGCCGCGGCGAACGGCGGAGAAGCAAAGACCGATCCTGTCGGGCCGGGACTCGTGCGGTTCGGTGTCCTGTGTGAGCTGCTGGAAGTATCCGAATGGCTCTGCGCGGCGGGCCGTCGGGAGCGCGCTCGTACGCGGCGATTTCTGGAGGGAATGGCGTCGGCGCGCCGCGACCGAAAAGCAGTGGAGTGCGGCTGCGCAGGCGGGCGTCTGATAGCTGCGCCGCGGGCGTCCCTTGACGCTCCGGGCGACCGTTTCGAATCAGTCTGACGCGATCTTCGCAGACTGATGCCGGTGAAGCGTCCGACCGATAGGCAGGACGTACGGGTAGTTGTCGGCGCGGGCTCGAATCGCGCCGTAGCGCTTCACGGAGCCAACTGATGGATGCCGAGAACATCGTGAAGCTGACGCCGGAGGCGGTCCGCGAACTGCTGGAATCGCCGGCGGTGGTAGGGCACCCGAAGGACGCGCCGGCTCGCCGACAACATGATCGCTGGCCGTTCGCCGGGACGGTTGAGGTGTGGCTGCCGGACGAGTGCTATGGCGAGCGGCACGTGCTGGCGACGATGCACAACCTGAGTCAGGGCGGTCTGGCGATGCGCACGCGCCGTCCGATCCCGACCGGCACGCGACTGTCGATTGCGATTCATCAGCCGGCGCTGAGCTGCTACGGCGAGTCGGTCGTGCGGCACTGCACGCGCGCTCCGGTCGGCTATCTCGTCGGCCTCTAATTCATTTTCCCAGCCGAAGCCTGATTGAGCCGCATCGCGGCGGGGCGACGGACAGC
>CAYOHG010000168.1:0-7038 GCA_964403685.1 uncultured Planctomycetales bacterium | reverse complement strand
CTCGTCCGGAATTTATCATAAGCGCGCGGTAAAGCTGCTCGAGGAGCACGAGGCCGGTACGCTCGACCGCGTGCTCAGCTCGCGCGCCGGCATGACCCGCCTGCTGGCCGGCAAATGGGTCAGCATCACGCTGGTCGGGTTCATTCAAGTGGCCGTCATGTTCCTGTGGGGCTGGCTTGTCTTCGGGCTGAATCTCTTCACCCCGACGCACCTGGCGGGGTTTCTGGTCATGGCGCTGGTCACGGCGGCTGCGGCTGGCGGGTTCGGCCTCTTTCTCGCCACACTCTGCCGCTCGCGGGCCCAGCTCAGCGGAATCTCGACAATACTGATTCTGGTGATGTCGGCCGTCGGCGGCAGCATGTTTCCACGGTTCATGATGCCCGAGACCATGCAGAAGGTCGGCTACATCACCTTCAACGCCTGGGCCCTCGACGGGTTTCACAAGGTTTTCTGGCGGGACTACCCGGTCACCGCGCTTTGGCCGGAAGGCGCGGTCCTGAGCGCACTGACCCTCGTGCTACTGGCCTCCGCACGCTTCTGCGCCCGCCGCTGGGAGAGTACCTGATGGATTTCGACGCTCGTATCCGCCTCGTTTCGCAACCCTCGATCCTCGCCGGGCCGCGGACTGCGCCGCGGGCGCGGGTGCTGACCCGCCGGGCGCTGCGGGCTGCGATCGTTGCCGTCGCTGCGCTTTCGACGGGCCTTGCCGGCTGCGCCGCCACCGGCGGCAGCGATCGGCTTGACCTGACGGCCTGGGAAGCTCCTGCCAACGCCGTCTGGCTCGACAGCCTCGACGTCAGTCTCGCTCGGCAGGACTGGGGCCAGCCGCAGGCCTGCCGCTCCGTCGACGGTAACATCCTGACGCTGGCGGGCCGGCAGTACCTGCACGGCCTCGGCACGCACGCCAACGGCCGCTTCGATGTCGAGCTTAACGGGCAGGCCCAGTGCTTCGTCGCGCTCGCCGGCGTCGACGACGAGAGTGGCACGAGCGGCTCGGTCCGGTTCGTCGTGGTCCTCGACGAGCGGGAAGTCGTTCGCACCGACGTGATGCGCGGCGGCGCGCCGCCCAGGCAGCTCTCGGTGGACCTGTCCAGCGCGCGGCGGCTGTCGCTTCGCGTCGAAGACGCCGGCGATGGGAACGGCAACGATCATGCCGATTGGGCGGGAGCGCTCATCGAGATGGTGCCGGCGGCTACGACGCCGCCCCGCGCGGTAGAGCCGAAATAGCTCGCCGCGACGGTGCGATTCCGCGTCGACTATCCACGCTTACAGCGCCGCCGCCGTCTTGCGAAAGTGATGCCCGATGATCGCCAGGCGCATGGCCTCGGCGAATTTCCCGCGGTGAAAAAGCGCCGTGCGGGTAAGGAATTTCCAGAACTCGCGTCGCCCCGATTCGGCCACGCCCATGACCCACAGCGACCGCACGAACGCCAGCACATCGCGCCGGTACACGCGCACGCGCGGCCCGGCCGGCCGATAGTCGCGCAGGAAGGTCAGGATGCGCTGGTAATACGCCCGCGGCGTGTAGAGATGCTTGACCAGCCGCCGATACCCCTCTACCAGCGTCTGCCGATCGAGCTTGGGCAGAAAATTCAGGTGCGTATCGACGTTGTTGCCGCTGCTGTGATCCAGCAGCCGGCCCTCGCGCTGCAAGCGTGTGAAGAGCCGCGTGCCCGGCAGCGCCGTCAGCAGCCCGACCATCGCCGTCACCACGCCGGACTCCTGAATGAAGCGGCGTTGCGTGTCGAAGACCGCGGCGCGGTCGTTGTCGAAGCCGACGATGAACCCGCCCATGACCTCGATGCCGGCACTGTGCAGTTTCTTGATGGACGCCAGCAGGTCGCGCCGCGTGTTCTGCACCTTGGCGCACTCGACCAGGCTTTCCTCCGACGGGCTTTCAATCCCGATGAACACGTGCTTGAAGCCCGCCTGCACCATCAGGTCCAGCAGTTCCGCATCGTCGACCAGGTTCAGCGACGCCTCGGTCGTGAAGCTGACGCGCGCGGCGCGCGTCCGCCGCCATTCGATCAGCGCCCGCAGCAGCAGCTTCACCTTGGCGCGATTGCCGATGAAGTTGTCGTCCACCAGGAAGATGTGCCCGTCCCAGCCCGCGGCCCGCAGCGCATCCAGCTCGGCGACCACCTGCTCGGCAGTCTTGACCCGCGGCACCCGCCCATACATCACAATGATGTCGCAGAACTCGCAATTGAACGGACAGCCGCGCGAAAACTGCAAGGACATCGTCGCGTAATGGTGCAGCTTGAGCAGGTCCCAGCGCGGAATCGGCGTCTGTGTCACGTCCGGCTTCTGCGCCGCCTGGTAAAAACGCTCCAGCCGGCCCGCCTCCAGATCGGCCACGAGCTTCGGCATGATGTCTTCGGCTTCGCCCAGCACGAAATGCTCGACTTCGGGAAAGCGCTCGTGCCCAGTCGTGAACAGCGGCCCCCCGGCGATCACCGTCGTACCGCGCGCCCGGCATCGCGCAATCACGCCGCGGGCGCTCTCCGCGTGCACGATCATCCCGGTTACAAACACGTAATCCGCCCAGTCGATCTGCGCGTCCGTCAGGTTTTCGATGTTCAGATCGACCAGCTTCAGTTCCCACTCGCGCGGCAGCATCGCGGCAACCGTGAGCAGGCCCAGCGGCGGAAACGCCGCCTTGCGGGCGATGAACGGCATGACGTGACGGAAGCTCCAGAACGTGGCGGGCGTGCGGGGGGAGACCAGCAGAATTCTCATCAAGGCCTCGCCAGCGGGTCACTCGGTCTACGGCAAAGAAACCGCGTCAGGCTCAAGCAAAGAGTCTACGCGGGCAAGCCGCCGGGTGAAAGCTCGTTCACTCGGATGTTGACAGGCAGCGCCGCGCCGGAATCCGATGCCGGCTCCGGTCGTGGAGCCTCGCGCGGCGAAAAAACTGACAGCTCTGGGCCGCTTCAAGCCAAGGCCCGCCGTTGTTGACAACGGCGTCATGATGCGCGCAACAGCATGAATTGCAGAAGGTTACAGGGTACGTCGCCCGTGCAAAGTGCGGTGCATAGCCGCGCCCGACCGACGCCGTGACAGTCGCGAGCGCCGCCGCTGCCAACCTGGCCCTGGGCGCGCGTTAGGCCGCCGCGGTCATGAACTTGCGCGACAGTTCGACCAGCTTGTCGAACGCGGCCGGGTCAGCGATCGCGATTTCGCTGAGCATCTTGCGGTTGAGGATTACGTTGGCGCGCTTCAGCCCGCCAATGAAGCGGCTGAACGAGATATGCCGAGCATCGCAGGCGGCGCTGATCCGCGTGATCCACAGGGCGCGGAACTCGCGCTTCTTCGCGCGGCGGTCGCGGTAGGCATACACGCCGGCTTTCAGATGAGTCTGCTTGGCGGGCCGGAAGAGCGTACTGCGCGAGGCGCGGGCGCCCTTCATGGCCTTGAGGATCTTCTTGTGTCGGCGTCGAGTAACCGGTCCGGTCTTGGTCCGCATTTCTGAAACGCTCCTGCCTGGCGGTCGGCGGTCCAGCCGCTCGCGCGGCCCGCTTCAAGCCGCTGACGACTCTACATCGCACCCAGCGCGCGCAGCGCGCTGCGCTCGAACCGGCCGACCATGCGTGACTTGCGGCGCAGACGCCGCCGCTGCGACCGGGGCGTCCCGCTGAACAGGTGGCCGTTGCCCGCCCGCCGGCGGATGATCTTCTTTCCGCCGCTGACTTTGACGCGCTTTCCAAGTCCCTTGTGCGGCTTGAACTTGCCCATGGTCGTCCTTCTGGTACTATTGAAGCCGAGTACTGTAGCAGCCTCGGGGGGCCTGGGCAAGCTCCCCGGCGATGAAAGCGTATTCAGCCTGCCGACGGCCCGGCCAGCGCGGGCGGCCCAGCCGCTCTCCATCCCGCCGGTCGTTGCGGGCTCGCGGGTAGCACCGCCGCGAGCCGCCCAGCAGGTGAGTGCCTCCAGGGGATTCACGCGGACTTCCGACGCAGGGCCGTTCGGAAACGTCCGGCGGAGAATGGCGCCGTCGGCCCGCCTCGGCCGATCCGCGCAGAAAGGTACTGATTCGAATGCCAGCGCGCCGGCTGGGGATTGTGGTCGGTGGTGGTCCTGCTCCAGGCATCAATGCGGTGATCAGCGCCGCCACGATCGAAGCGATCAACCGCGGGTTTGACGTCTTCGGTTTCTATGACGGGTTTCGTTGGCTGGTCACCGACCGTTTCGACGCGTCGCTGCACTGCACGCGGCTGGACATCAACGCCGTCGCGCGGCTGCATTTCGAAGGTGGCTCGCTGCTGCGCACCTCGCGCACCAGCCTGCTCGACGACGCGCGCCTCAAGGAACACAAGCACGTCGCGCCCGATGAAAAGAAGATCAATAACTGCCTGCGGACCCTGCGCGTCCTGGGCGTGAATCACATGCTGACGATCGGCGGCGACGATACCGCCCTCAGCGCCCGCTTCATCGCCGACTCCGCCGGAGAATCCGTCCGCGTCGTGCACGTGCCCAAGACGATCGACAACGACCTGCCGCTGCCGCACGACGTGCCCACCTTCGGTTTTTCGACCGCGCGGCTGGTCGGCACGCAACTGGTCAAGAACCTGATGCGCGATTCGCAAACCACGGGTCGCTGGTATCTGGTCGAAACGATGGGGCGCAGCGCCGGCTGGCTGGCCATGGCCATCGGCATGTCCGCCGGTGCCACCATCACGCTGATTCCCGAGGAGTTTCCGCCCCGGGCGCGCGTCGCGCAGATCGTCGACGTGCTGGAGGGCGCAATCATCAAGCGCGCCGCGCTGGGGCGGCCCGACGGCGTAGCTTTGGTCGCCGAAGGGCTGGCGTACAAGTTCGGTGACCGAGAAGAGCTGGAGCGCATCCTCGGTCGCGAGGTTCCGGTCGACGCCGCCGGCCACCCGCGGCTGTCCGAAGTGAACCTGGCCAACCTCCTGAAGGTCGAGCTGGAAGCGCGTTTTCGAGCGCGCGGCCGCAAGCTGACGCTGGTCGACCACGAGCTGGGCTACGAGCTGCGCTCCGCCGACCCGACGCCCGCCGACATGGGATACTGCCGCAGCCTGGGCTATTTCAGCGTGCAGTTGCTGATGCGTCCCGATCCGTCGCCGTGCATGGTGAACATCGTCAATGGAAACCTCTCGCCGATTCACCTGCACGACACAATCGACCCCGAAACGAACCGCACGCGCGTGCGGATGGTCGACCTGCGCTCGGACTCGTACCGCGTCGCGCGAGCCTACATGATCCGCCTGGAGATGAGCGACCTCGAGAATCCTGAAACGCTGGCGAAGCTCGCCGCCGAGGCCGCCCTGCCGGCCGATGAGTTCCGCGAGCGCTTCCGCGAGGCCGCTACGTCGCCCAATCACGTGGAGATCGTCCCGGCTTACCCGCGCTGACAAACGAAGTCCAGCCACGCTGCCACGCGCGCGATCCGGCTCCCGCGGTTCGCGCCGTCGGCATGTCCGCGCGGTTCAGTGATCCGACTCCAGCACCTCCAGCGTCATCCCGACGTGGATTGCGCCGCCCTGGATCACCCGTCCGAACACGCCGGCGCGGCAGTCGGGCTGCAACGCCGCCCGCAGACCTGGGTGGAGCGTGTCCATCAGACCGCAGGGTTTCGTCTCGCCCCCAACATGAATCACGACCGATCCCAGCCGCACGGTGCGGCCGATCAGCCAGCCGAGCTCGCCCGCGTCGATCAGGACATTCGCCCGCCGGGTGTGCCAGGGAAGCTCCGCTTTCAGCTCGCGCTGCACGTCGCCCCACTGGTGCGCCGAGATGAAGGTCACGCCCCGCTGCGGGCTGGGCTTCACGTCGCCGGCGATGCCGCCGTCGACATCCACGGTCGCGGCGTCAATCAGGCGCATCGGGCCTCCGACGCCGGTCTTGATGGCGATCCCCAGCACGCGCCCAACGCCGCCTTGGGTCATAGTCAACGCCTCGCTCGATTGTTAAGAGTTAGACCTCTCGGCCCGATTACCCGCCACGGCTTCCTATGATAGGCGAATACCGCGGTCCCGGCGGACCGCAGAGCCTTCGTATAATCTGCCGATACCAAGAGCGATCGGGAACCAACCACGATGGTCGAAAGAGAACTGCGGAGCCCGCCGACGAGCCGAGCTGAACCTGGCTTCCGCCGGCTTCAGATCGAGGACGCCTTTCGGCTGACCGGCGCGCAGCCATTCCCCATCGGCGATTACTCGGGCCGCTTGATTGCGATTGAGGGCACCGACGGGGCCGGCCGCTCGACGCACATCGCGCTGTTGCGCGAGTGCCTCGAAAACGCCGGCTACGGCGTGCTGCACACCGGCCTGACGCGCGGGCGGCTGGCCGGCGAGGGATTGCAGCGCGCCAAACGCGGTACCACGCTCGGCCGCCAGACGCTGGACCTGTTTTACGCCACCGATTTCGCCGACCGGTTGGAGAACGACATCCTGCCGGCGCTGCGGGCCGGCTTCGTGGTGCTGACCGACCGCTACATCTACTCCATCATGGCCCGCTCGATCGTCCGCCGCATGGATGCCGAGTGGCTGCGCGACCTGTATCGTTTCGCACCCGTCCCGCACGGCGTCTTGTATTTGAAGGTCGACCTGCCCAGCCTGATTCCACGCGTGCTCGCTCGCGGCGGGTTCGACTACTGGGAGTCCGGCATGGACTTCCAGGGGGAAACCGACGTCTTCAACTCGTTCGTGCGCTACCAGACCAGCCTGCTGGCGGTGTTCGACGAGTTGGCCGGCACGTACGGCTTTGAGGTCATCGACGCCGGCCGCGACGTGGATGCGGTCTTCCGCGACCTGAAGGACTCGGTGTTCCGTCTGCTCGAGAAGCCGGGGAGCCCGCGCCCATGAAATCGACGCGTCTGCGCCGCAAGACCGTTCCGACGTTGCAGGCCGAGACTCCCTGCGTGGTCGCCGCCCGCTCGATCATTCGCGAGCGGCTGCGGATCGTGCTGAAACTTCTGCCACTGGCCGCCAGAAAGGCCGACGAGGACGTCGAGCACGTCCACCAGCTCCGCGTCGCGACGCGCCGCGCCGACGCCGCCCTGCGGCTCTTCGAGCC
>CAYOHG010000167.1:0-7048 GCA_964403685.1 uncultured Planctomycetales bacterium | reverse complement strand
CGTTGTCGAGGTTCATCGTCAGCCGCCCCCCGGCTTCCTTGGGACGGATGCTCTCAATCGCCAGCTCGCCGACGAATCGGCCGCCGGCGCGGTACACCATGAACACCATCCCGCTGCCGACGCCGGAGGACTCGCCCACGTCGATGCTGGCGTAGCCGTCGTTGACCTGCACGACGCGGCCGCGGATCTCCGGGCCGATCGGCGGGGCCCCGCTGCCGGCCAGGACGGAAGGCTCAGCCGGTCCCGCGGCGACGCGGGCGCCGGAGCCCGCGGCGCTGCCGAGCTTCTGGCAGGCAACCAGCTTCTCCTGGAGGTTGCGGGCTTCGTCGGTCAGGATCGCGACGTTGGTCGTCAGGTCGAGAACGCGGCTGTTCAGTTCGTTGTTGCGCGATTGCAGCGCGAGATTCTCGCGGAAGAGGTCGTCCTTGGCCTTGGACGCGCCCTGCAGCCGCTCCATGGTCACGTCCAGCATGTCCTGGACCTTCTTGCGGTCGGCGTCGAATGCGACGCGCTCGTTGTCCACCTCGGCCAGCCGTCGCTGACTGGTTTCCAGTTCGCCGCCGAGGCGCTTGGCTTCATCCAGCGCCGTAGCCAGGTCGCGGGTCTTGGCGGCGATGGTCTCATCCTTCAGCGCCAGGGCCGCGTACATCGAGGCAATGCTGTTCTGGGTGTGAGCGATCTGCGCGTCGCGCTCGGTCTTGTACTGCTCGGCCAGCGCCCGGTAGTTATCCCACTGTACCGCGGCCGAGACGACCAGACACGAGAGCGTGATCACCAGCACCGAGGTCAGGACGATGAAAACTTTCGTCAGCGTGCTCACTGCCGAGTTCTCCTTCGGAAGCGCCAACTGCCGCGCGGGGTCTGTCGGTGGCGCGGCCATCGCCGCGTCGCTCTCCGGTCGCCGGGGTGTTCCACTCGCTGCGTCATCCCTCAGCCGAGCGGGATTGTAGTGGGAAGGTGTTTCCACGCAACCGGCATTTCACCGGTCGCCGCCGCCGGCAGCGCGCGACGACCCGGCGCCCGGGCCGCGCCGATTGCAAAGCCGCCCGCCATGCGACTAGGCTATCCGGCTCATGGAGCTGTCCGTCACCCTCCACGATCCCGCCCGGCGAGCCGAGTTGCTGGGGCCGGGCGACCGCTTCCTGCGGCGCATCCGCGACATTTTCGGCGTACAGATTCACGCCCGCGGCGGCGTCATCCGCCTGCTGGGCGCGCCGGCGAGCTGCGCCAAGGCGGCGGCCGTGGTGGAGAAACTGCAAGCTCGACTCGCCGGCCGCGACTTCCTGGCCGACAGCGATGTCGAAACAGCCATTGACGAAGTCGAGGCGCAGGAAGGCGTCGTCGACCTGGAGTCCATCCGAACCTTCAGCCGCGAGCCCGTCTGCCCGAAGACGCCCGGCCAGCGCGAGTACGTCCGCGCGATCTTCGAAAACGACCTGGTGCTCTGCCTGGGGCCGGCCGGCACTGGAAAGACCTACCTGGCGGTCGCGGTCGCCGTGCACCTGCTGAAAACCGGTCGGACGCGGCGGATCTCGCTGGTGCGGCCGGCGGTTGAGGCCGGCGAGAAACTGGGCTTTCTGCCGGGCGACATGCAGGCCAAAGTCAACCCGTACCTGCGGCCGCTGTTCGACGCCATGCACGACATGATGACCTACGACCAGCTCAAGCGCTTCATGGTCAACGACGTGGTGGAGGTAATCCCACTGGCGTTCATGCGCGGGCGCACGCTGAACCACTCGATTGTTATTCTGGACGAAGCACAGAACGCCACGCCCAATCAAATGTTCATGTTCCTGACGCGCATGGGGAATGACAGCCGGATGATCGTCACTGGCGACGACAGCCAGGTTGATCTCGAGCCGGGCCAGCCGTCCGGGCTGATCGATGCCGCCCAACGCTTGCGCGGCATTTCCGGCGTGGCGGTGCTGCGGCTGGCCGACGCGGACATCGTCCGACACCGGCTGGTGCAGGACATCGTGGCGTGTTACGCGAACGGGCGGGAGCCGCAAAAGTCACCGACGTCCTATAATGCACCAACATCCGGACCTCCGCGGGCCGATTCCGTATCGCCTCCAGGCGCGGGGGCTTAAGCTCTACCGGCGCGTCGCCGAGACGCAATCCTATGTGGCCGTTTTCCAACCATTCCGGGCGACGAAAGGACAAACGCCGCACGCGCGTCGCCGCCTGGCGCGGGACGCTGCTCCAGCGGGTCCCGGAGGACGCCTGGAACCTGTCGACCTGGGTGGGGGTGGCGGCGGCGCTCGCCGCGGCGTTCATCGTGAATCTAGGCGGTCCGGCCCTCAACCTGCGGACCGGCCAGACCGTCCCGCGGGCTCTGCCCGCCCGCGTCGAACTTCAGATCGCCGACGAGCAGGCCACGCTCGAACTCCGCGTGCGCGAACGTGACCGCGCGCCGAATCACTTTCGTATCGATCAGTCCCTGCTTGACGACACCGAGGCGCGGCTGGGCAGCGTGCTCACCTTGGTGCGGGCCGCGGGCGCCGATGACCAGGCCGTGCAGGCCGCGCTGCGCGAGAACAAGGTCTCCGTCGATGAGTCCGGGCTGAGAGAGTTGCGCCGCCTGGCCGAACTGCCGGATGGCGGCGAGTTTCAGCAGTACGTCACCGCGATCCTGACGCGCCTGCGCGCCCAGCCGCTTGTGGATCCGCAGGCGGCCGCCGCGCGCGTCACTCCGCGAGTCGCGGTACTGTTCGATCCACCGCAGGAGCGGTCGCTGCCGATCGCGCAACTGCGGTTCACGAACGACACCGAGGCGGTGACGCGGACGATCGGATTGGCGGTCGGAGGTGTTCCGGAGGTGTTGCGGGCGAGCTTCGCCCGGTCCTTGGAGTCGATCCTGCGGATAGACGACGGTCCCGATTCCGCCGTCCGTCCGCTGTACGTCTTCGACAGCGTTCGAACCGCCGACGGGGCGGAGGCCGCGGCGGCGGCGGTGCCCCCGCAGTTCCGTCGCTACCTGCCCGGCGATGAGCTGGCCGACGCGGGGCCGCTGAGTTCGGATGAGCGGCAACTGCTGGCGACCGAACATGCCGCGGTGTTGGCGGACCCACAGCGCAGCGCGGGGCTGCGGGCCGCGGCGCTGGCGCGCGGGCTGCTGACGGTGCTGATTGTGCTGGGCGTCGTTGCGTATGTGCGGCGATATCAGCGGCGGGTGTTCCTGAACAAGCTGCGCTGGACGGCCTCGAGCGTCTGCGTGCTGGGCGTGCTGCTGGCGGCCCGGCTGGTGTACGTGGAGCTGGACGTCACACCGGCGCTGGGCGCAGGCGCGCAGGCACTGGCGGCGGCGGGGCTGGGTATCCTGTTCCCGCACGGAGCGGTGTTCGCGATCTGCAGCGCGCTCGCCCTGTTGATCAGCATGGCCATGCAGCAGGGCGTGCTGTATCTGGTTTCACTGCTGGTGCTGAGCGGCGTGCTGGCGTACCCGCTGCGCTCGGTTCGCAATCGGGGGAAAATCGTCGGTGTCGGGCTGGTCTCGGCGCTGGTGGCCTTTGGGTGCTGGACGGCGGTGGGGGTGGTGGAGGGGCAGAGCTGGAGCTACGCGCTACGGCAGGCCCAATGGGCGGCCGGCGCCGTGGCCCTGGCCGGCTTTGTCATCGAAGGAATCCTGCCCGGCATTGAACGGCTGTTCCGCTTCAGCACCGGCATGACCCTGCTGGAGTGGTGCGACGCCAGCAAACCTCTGCTGCGGCTGTTAGCCGCCGAGGCGCCGGGCACGTACAACCACAGCATCATGGTGGGCGCGCTGGCCGAGGCGGCCTGCGACGCGATCGGCGCCAACGGCCTACTGGCGCGTGCCGGTGCCTACTACCACGACATCGGCAAGTCGAACAAGCCCGAGTACTTCGTCGAGAACCAGGCCCCAGGCGTCAGCCGCCATGAGCGGCTTAGTCCCGCCATGAGCCTGCTGATCATCATCGGGCACGTCAAGGACGGCCTGGAGATGGCGGAGAGCTACAGTCTGCCGGCGTCGCTGCGGCCGTTCATCGCCGAGCATCACGGCACGACGCTGGTGGAGTATTTCTACCACCTGGCAAACAAGTCGCGCCGCGGGGACGATCCGGAGGTGCCGGACAGCTCCTATCGCTACCCTGGTCCGAAGCCGCAATCGCGCGAGACCGCCGTCGTCATGCTGTGCGATTCGGTCGAGGGCGCGGTGCGGGCGATGTCCGAGCCGACCCCCGCGCGGATTGAGGACGTGGTCTCGGAGCTCATTCAGAAGCGGCTGCTCGACGGTCAGTTCGACGAATGCGATCTGACCTTCCGTGAGCTGGCGCGCATCCGCGGCAGTCTGGTCAAGAGCCTTTGCGGCATCTATCACGCGCGCATCGCCTACCCGGAGCCGCAGGAGCCGGCGGAGGATGAAGCGGAGGCGCCGGAGCCTCCGCCGCGCCGGCCGTCATCGTTGCATGCGTCCTGAACCGACCAGCGCGGCCCGCCGAACCGCTCGTGCAGCGGTCGGGCTACGCGTGGACGTGCGCTGGGGGCTGCGATGCGACTGGCGGGCCGCCGGGCTGCTGCGCCGAGCCGCGCTAGCCGCGCTGCGGGACCAGCGCGTGCGCCGGGCGGAATTGTCGATCGCGGTGGTCGGAAGGCGGCGGATGCGCCGCCTGCACCGGCAGTTCATGCAGGCCGACCGGGCGACCGACGTGCTTACGTTCGACCTGCGCGATTCGCCGACGGACGCGCGCCTGAATGCGGAGATCGTGGTCTGCGCGGACGTGGCTTTGCGGCGCGCGGGCGGGACCAGGTGCGTCCGGCGACACGCATGCCGGGCGGCCTCCATCGAGCTGGCGTTGTACGTCGTGCACGGTGTTCTACATCTGTGCGGCTACGACGATCACGAGCCCGCCGAGTTTCAGCGGATGCACGCGCGCGAAGACGAAATCCTGCGGCGGATCGGCCTGGGGCCGGTGTTCAGCCGGCGACGCGTGTGATTCTCTCGCGAGGCTAGGATCAAGGGCGAATGAACCGGCCACCCATGCTGCCGCCGAGGGAGTCTTCCCGCGGGCGCTTCGTGCGCTTCCTGCGCGAGGTCTACCAGCAGGCGGAGACGGACGAGCGCGATCTGCCGGTAGCGCCGACGGGCGACCGGGCCGCGCGGCGCAGCTACTTTCGCGAGTACCTGTCGTGGCTGCGGCCCTACGCGCGTTCGATCGCGCTGGTGTGCGTGTTCGCGCTGGGGGCGGCGGCGCTGAGCCTGGTGCTGCCGGCCGCGACGATGCACATCGTCGACGCCATCATTCCGCACGGGCAGGCCGCCCGGCTGCACGAATTCGGGCTGCTGCTGCTGGCTGTCGTGCTGGTGCAGCAACTGCTCGACTGGTTGCGGCACTGGAACACCGCAAAGCTCAACGCCCGCATCGTCTTTCGGTTGCGGCAGCGGCTCTTCGATCACCTTCTGCGGTTGCCGCTGCACGAGCTGTCCGACATCAAGACCGGCGGGATCACCTCGCGGCTGTCGGGCGACGTGGACAGTGTCTCCGGCCTGCTTCAGATGGGCATCGTCACGCCGGCGGTCGCCGCCGCCAAGATGCTCATGACGCTCACGATCCTGCTGTGGATCAATTGGAAGCTGGCGATCGGGGCGGCCCTGCTGCTGCCGGGCGTCATCGTGCTGAAGATGTTGTATGCCAGGCGGATCCGCCCGATTTACCGCAGCATGCGACGCGACCGGGCGGTGATCGACGGGCGGGTCGTGGAGACCTTTGGCGGCATCCGCGTGGTGCGGGCCTTCAGCCGGCAGCGCAGCGAATCGCGCCGCTACGGGCTGCTGCATCACACGGTGATGCTAAAGTCGCTGCGGGCGCAGTTGATGGAGTTTCTGGTCTGGTCGGGCTGGGGACTGCTCATCCCGCTGCTGTCGCTGGTCATCATCTGGTTCGGCGGGGCGCTGGTCTTGCGCGGGCAGGGCACCGTGGGCGGCCTGATCGCGTTTCAGATGTACGTGATGATGTTGCTGGCGCCGGTCTCTACGATTGTGAAGTCCTACGGCGACATGCAGCAGGGGCTGGCGGCGCTGGAGCGCGTCTTTGACCTGCTGCGGCGCACCACGGAGATGCCCGACCGGCCGCAGGCGCGGTTGGCGCCCGCGGCGGTCGAGACGATCGAGTTCGACTGCGTCTCCTTTGCGTACCGCGAAGGGACGCCGGTGCTGAAGGATGTCGCGCTCACGGTGCGCGGCGGGATGACCGTGGCGCTGGTCGGTCCCAGCGGCGCCGGCAAGACCACGCTGACGAACCTGGTGGCGCGCTTTTACGACCCGACCCGCGGAGCGATCCGGCTCAACGGCGTGGATCTGCGCGAGCTGACGCTGGAGAGTTACCGCGGCCTGCTGGCGGTCGTGCAGCAGGACACGTTCCTGTTTGACGGCACGATCGCCGAGAACATTGCGTACGGCCGGCGCGGGGCCAGCGAGGCGGAGATCATCGCGGCCGCCGGCCGGGCCAACGCGCATGAGTTCATCACCAGCTTTCGCGATGGCTACGCCACGCTGGTCGGCGAGCGCGGCGTGCGGCTGTCCGGCGGGCAGGCCCAGCGCATCAGCATCGCCCGCGCGATCCTGGCCGACCCGCAGATCCTGATCCTCGACGAAGCCACCAGCAACCTTGATTCGGAAAGCGAACAGCTCATCCAGGCCGGGATGGCCGCGCTGCTGGCGGACCGCACCACGTTTGTCATTGCGCATCGGCTGTCAACCGTCGTCAACGCCGACCTGATTGTCGTGCTCGAAGACGGGCGCGTCAGCGAAACCGGCACGCACGAGTCGCTCATGTCCACCGACTCGCGCTATCGCGAGATGGTGCTCCGTCAGCGCCGCGCGATGGAGGTCGGAGCGGCCGAAACCGCCGAGTGGCTGAAGTGAGGTCGTCGGCGGTGGCTTGCCGGCGTGGACGGCGGCGTTGGGCTGGCGCTGCAAGGGCGAGTACGCCGCTTCACACTTCCGGATCGCAGTAGGGAGCGCGCTTCGGTCGCTCCAGCCAGCGCGACGCCTCGGCGTCGTGGATGAAATCCTCGCGCTGCGGATCCC
>CAYOHG010000166.1:0-7050 GCA_964403685.1 uncultured Planctomycetales bacterium | reverse complement strand
GTCACCGGGCGCGGTCTCCCTGGCGAGGTACGAAATCAAAGCACCCATCCCATTCAGCGGTGTGCCATTGATGGCCGTGATAATGTCGATTTCGGTGGGCACTTCCAGGCCGTCAATATCTACCGTTTCGCTGCCGGGGTTCTGGAGGCCGCCACGAGCCGCCGGGCCACCGGGCGCGACATCACCGACGACCACCCCGCGTGTATCGTTGGGCAGGTTCAGCGCTTCGACCGTCGGGGGCAGCTCGCCATGTTCCCGCACCAGTTCGGCAATCGCTTCATCGCCGCCGTGCCGCGGGTCCACGTCAATAACGACAATGCCGGTATTGACGCCGGTACGAATGCCGATGTTGGCGTCGGGCCAGCGGTTCCACCAATGGTCAATATCGGCGTCATTGACGCGCGCATCCTTCAGCCCACGCCGGGTGCGTGGGTGTTTCCCAGCATTGCCGCAGCCCGACTTGCCGCACGAGCATCGTCCGTCGGCCACGGAATGAAGGGCGACCACCGGCCAACGGTGCGCCGCGTACCAAAGGGCTGCACGCTTCAAGTCGCTCAACGGCGGCCCCCTTTCTTCTGCGCCTGTTCCGACAACCAGCGGCGCAGCTCATCGACGGGATAGACCACGGCCCGCCCGATGCGAACGTGCGGGATTTCGCCGCAGTTCGTCATCGACCACAACAACCGCGGGCCGATCGAAAGCGCGACGCAAGCTTCCTTCGGCCGCAGCGCCAGCCGGGGCGTCGGGTTCGCATCGTCCGCGGCGTTCGCCTTCGCGTTCAGGTCCAGTTCGTCATTATTCGTGGGCATCGGCGCTTCCTTTCGCCTCTTGTGCAGCGCGGTCCGACAGGACGGCTTCGACCGCAGCGGTGTTGAACAGAAGTCGCCTTCCGGCGCGCAGGTGCGGCACGCGGCCGGCGTGAGCTTCCGCGCGCAGCCACGCCGCGGGTACGCCGAGCCGCGCCGCCGCGCGACGCAATGGAAGGAACGCTTCGGGGGTGTTCGCGGTGTCCATACTGGTTACTTATGCCATGTACGGACACAAGGAAATGCGTCGTGCGGGGTGGGCGATATGATGCCGATTAGCCGATTAGTCGGCGATTTCCGGCAGATTTCGCAGCGCGGATTTACACCGGTCGCGCAGCTTGTCTTCGGCGGTGCTCGCGATGATCGTTTCCAGAATTGCACGCACGTCGGCGAGCGTGTACTTGAAGTCCCGTTCGCCCCGCCGCGGCGTCGTCACGTTCGCCGTCTTCGCGTAGCGGTTCAATGCGTTGTTTCCCAAGCCCGTCATGTCGCGCAGTGCGGCCACGGTGAAGCCGTCACCGCCGAGCAGTCGCGGGCGCTCGCCTTTCAGCACCGCGCCGGAATGTTCAATCGTGTCTTCAACCGCGGTGCGCGTGGCGTCCGCTTCGATGCCCAGCTTCACGTTAAGCCGCATCAGTGCGCCTTCGCCGTCGCGGATTGCCGCCCGGTAGTCATCGGGTAACGTCAGGCGCGTATCGCCAAGGCATTCCGGCCAGGTGTCGTACGGGCCGACGTAGTGCTTCCACGGTTCGTTCGCCAGCAGCTCGCGACACACACGCCCGTATTCCCATAGCGGCGCGCTGTCGATGCCGAGCCGTTCGGCTTCCTGCATCAGCGCTTTCACCGCCCCCGCGTGCGCGGCATCCAGGGCGTAGTACGCGGCGGTCCGTTCACTCTCGGCCCGCCATTCGTGGCCGATCATTTCGAGAAACAGCGGATACCCGAGCACGTATCCCGCGGCGGCCGAAAGCACGTCGCCCGCCCGGTCGCCCGAAGCGAAGCGCCGTTGGTCCGTGTCGAATTGCGCGCGCAGCTTGGCGACGTTGGCAAGCTCTTGCCCTTCACACTTGCGACTGATGATCTTCGCCATTGCCGCTTCCCGTCACGGCCCCGACTTTGTTCACACGGTCTGCGTCACCAGCACTTCTTCGCCGAGCATATCGACGATCTTCACCGCGACGGTCGTTTCATCATCCGGGGCGGGCAGGTCGTACTTGCCTTCGACGAAGTCGGCCTTGCGCTGCGGCACGTCCGCCAGGGCGACATTCAGAACGGACCCGTTATACGCCGTGTCGATGTAGACGCAATCGACCATCGCCCGCCAGTCTTCAATCTTGGGCGACAGCACGCCGGCTTGTTCGCTCAGTCGCTCGACGATCGTCGGCGAAATGAAGTCCTGAATCTCGACCACGATGCGGGCTTCGTCGCCGCGCTTCGTCCGCGACACCTTGACGCGCGCGCTGGCCGGCTCGTGCTTGATGAACCGGCCGTACTTCGGGTCGGTGCGCAGCTCGATAGCGTCGATCTTGTTGACGGCGTCCTTGCCCTTGCGCAGCCGGTTCCAGTCGTCAATCCACGCCTTCGCGGCCAGTTCCATGCCCAGGCACACCACTACGATGTTGCGGTCTTCGTCGGGGCGGGCGTCCAGCTCGCGTTTCAGTTCTTCCAGGTCCAGCGGCGTCAGCGGGTGCCCAAAGGGGATGATCTTGACCAGCTTCTTGCCCAGCGTGCCCTCGAAGTAGCTGTCCGAGCGCGTCCGCTCGATGCCGATATGTTCGCACGCCAGATTCACGGCTTCGTTATGCTGGATTTGCAGGTCGTAGTCATTCACGCGCCACACGGTGAAGCCGAACGCGCACGGGCGTGGCGGTTCTTCATCCTCAGAGTCAGTGTCAAGCAAACTGCCTTGTCGCGCTTCGGCTGCCGACTTCCGAGCGGTCACAATCTGTTCCGCTATGATGCCACGCAGGCGCTTCACCGTGGTCTGAATCGCGCCCTTGTTGATGTCGCAGCCGATCCAGCGGCGCCCCAAGCGCTGCGCAACTGCCAGTGTGGTGCCCGCACCTGCGAAGCAGTCAAGCACAAGGTCCCCCTCATCGCTCGCCATTTCGATAATCCGCGCGAGAAGCGATTCGTGCTTCTCCGTCTTGAAGTCATGCGTATAGCTGTACGCCTCGATATCAGCCCACAGACTGCCGATTACCCCAAGCTCTTTCGGCGGAATCCAGTACTTGATGATGTGCTCACCGTCCCAGTTTACGAATTCGAGCTTGTGCCCCGTACGCCTCGCGTATTCCTCGCGACGCTCGGCCCAGTACGCCTCCAGGTCTGTGCCGCCAGCAGCAAGGAAGTCTTGGTAGTTCTGAGCTGCCCGCAAACCGCGTTCTTCTTTCCAAAGCAACTGTCCGCGTTTTGGCTTAGGAAACCCCAGCACGGGAATTGCGTATCGCATTGAAGGCCGATCTACATTCCCTCGCCAGAAGTCCTTCCACTTGGCCGGTGTAGCTCGAATCTCGCTGAGCACCTTCGAGAACGCGGATTCGTCGCTCCGGCTGTAGACCATAATGGCGTCGGTTTCAGCCCCAAGAGCTTCGATCGTCTCGAATTGGCTTTGGAGATTCTTGAGCCTGCCACGCTTCACGACTATTTAGTTTCTGAATGAATCGCCCCCAAACACTTCATCCAGCAAGCAACGAATGTGATGGTGCTTATGCCAGTCACAATGCAGAAAGATTGTTCCATTGCCCGCAAGCAGTTCGCGCAGCAGGAGCAGACGTTCATACATGAATTGCAGGTAGTTGTCATTTGCCCAAATGTCGGTGTACTGGTACTGCTCGCCAAGCGTCGGACCTTCCCCCTTGAGCTTGCCGCCGCCTTTGAATCCACGCAACCGTACTTCCCTGATGTAGTCGGCCCCTGAATCGAACGGTGGATCAATGTAGATTAGATTGACCTTGCCCCGGTAGCCGTTTGCGAGAAGAAACGCCAACACGTCCTTGTTATCACCGTGAAGCAGCACGCCCCCGATGTCGGGTGCCCACACGCCATTGATGAAAGGCGCGTCTTTCCAGCATTCGTTATTGCACTGACTGCGCAGGTCTTGGAAAAGCTGCATCTTCTCATCGTGCGCTTCGATGCTCTGCGGGTCGATGCCCACGATGCGCAAGGCGTCGTGACGCTCCACGAGCTGGGCGGGGAAGGCGGTCACGTGTGCCAGCGGCCGTTTGCCAACCCATGTCAGCATCGGGCGGCCCTTCGCCGCGGATATGTTGATCTTCGTCGGCTTGGGCGGCGGGGCCGGCGCGGCGGCCGCGGGGGCGGGGTCGGCCGGCTTCGCCTTCCTGCCCGCGGGCTTGGCCTTGCGCTTGGGGGCCTTCGTCGCCTTCTGGGCGGTCTTCTTCTTGCTCACGGCTCGGATTCCTCAGCAAACCGCCGGACGTTCTGCATGGCGTCAGCGGGGATTGTATCGGTGTCGGTGAAGATGATTTCGTAGCGCAGCCGATCGTGGTTCAGCCCTTCCCACTTGCGGACCGCCAGCGCCTTGCGGCCGCTTTCGCCGTCCACGGGGTGCGCCCGGTCGTGTTCCTTCTTGATTTCGACGATGTAGACGCGGCCCGTGCCGCGCTTGCGCCCGCGGCCGGCCTTGCGGCGGATCAGGAAATCGGGCGTGTAGCGCCGCCACTTGCCCTTTTCGTCCTTGTACTCGACGAAGAAATCGGTCTTGGCCGGGTCGGTGAGCGCCCCCGTGAAGTAGATGTCCTCGACTTCCGCCGGCGTCAGGTTCAGGTGCGCCAGCATTTGTTCGAAGAAGCTCTTTTCGGGGTTTGAATCGAAGTCGTAGGGGCTGTAGTGGAAGCCGAAGTCGGCCGCGTTCTCACTCTGTAGCTGTTCCCAGCGCAGCAGCAGCGCTTCGCGGTCCTTCGGGTAGACGATTTCGGCCGTGTAGCACTCCGCCCCATCGGCGTCGGTTTCGCGGTCGAAGCCGTCGGGCTTGACCAGCGCCAGGGCGACTTCGACGGTTTCTTCCTTCACTTCGTAGAAGCGGGTCTGCGCCTCAATCTGCCGTCCGAGTTCGTCGGCGTGGGCCAGCGGGATATCGTCGGTGCCGTACAGCCGGCGGATTTCGTCGTAGACGGTCCAGAGCGGCAGGCGATAGCGGGCCGCCAGGTCAACCGCGACCGCGTAGGCGTCGGCCGTGTCCGGGACCGCCTCAATCGTCGCCGTGTCGCCGAGCTGGCGAAGCACACTCGCCGTCGCTTCCTGTTCCGCCAGCGTGAATGTCCGGCGTTCCAGCGCTTCGCCGGGGCGGGCCGCGGGGCGGGACAGCTTGAGCGCGCCGGCCGTGCCATCTTTCTTGACCACGGTGCGCACAAGCTGTGTCACCACGAGCGGCGGGATATCGAGCTTGCGCAGGACGATGCGGGCGCGGCGGGTTTCCTGTCCCGAGCGGTTCAATTCGGCGATGGATTCGCCGTAGGTTTCCTGCAACTGGCGGTCCAGGATGCCGAAATTGTCGGTGGACAGGTAGACGCGGGCCTTGGCCGTGTTGCCGGGTACTTGGCGCAGGCAGCGCGTCGCGGCCTGCAAGACGAAATTATTCGAAGTGCGCAGCTTGCGGGCCAGGGCGCAGGCAAACAAGCTCGGGCAGTTCCATCCTTCGGTTCCCTTATTCACGAGCAGAAGCACGCGGTGCGGGGCATCGGGCTTGTTCAGCGCGTTGAAGGCGTCGATATCCGCCTGTTTCGTCAAGCTGTCGTCGGACGTATTCACGAGCGCGAGCGCGGGGCTTTGGCCGGCTTCGGCCAACGCGCGGTCAATGGCGGGCCGCAGGTCGCGCAGGTCATCCGTCTGCGGGAAGTAAATCGCCAGCTTCGCCCGCGAGCCGTTGGGCAGCGCCGCGTCGCCGTAGTCGGCGAAGAAGTCCTTCACAACGTGGGCGACGTAGGTTTCAGCGTTGCCCGAGAAATCGAACGCCTGAATGTTGCCGGCCAGGTCCTTCAAGTAGCCGTCTTTGATGCCTTGCGACAGCCCGTACCAGAAGACCACGTCGCGTAGGGGCTGGCGCTGGAAATAGGGCGTGCCGGTTGTGTTCACCACCGCGACTACGTTCGTCTGCGCGGCCAGATAGTCCACCGTCTTGCGCACCTTCTTCAAGCCGGTGTCCATCGACTGCCCGTAGGTGTGGTGGGCTTCGTCAGAGAACACGGCTAGGTGCGGCAAGCTCGCGATTGCTTGTAGTCGCAGATTCGCGACTTCGGCGCGGGCTTCGTCTTCGCGGCCGCCGAACAGCCCGCCGATATCGCTCTTGCGGATCGTTTCCTTCTGAATCCGAATCTTCTCGGTGTTCGTCACCACCACGTTGAAGGACGATCCTCGCACCACCGGGATATCCTTCTCGCCGTCGCGCGTGAAGGTGAGCTTCACCGACGCGGCGAACGCCTTGTGCAACCGCGGGGGCAGAATCTTGTCGTAGGGGATATCCGCAAGCTCGCGCAGAGATTCAATGATCGTGGTGCCGGGGGCGAAGACCAGCGCGTTCTGTACGAAGGGACCGTCCGGGTACTCCAGCGCCATGCCGAATTCGGTCGCGAGGATCGCGCCGATGAGCACCGTTTTCCCTGCACCCATCGCCAGCGCCAGAATGTAGCTCGGGTAGTCGAGCGTCAGCGTTTCGCGTAGCGATTCGATGCGGAAGTCCCGGACGAAGTCATCGTCGGTCTTGATGCGGTCCCAAAGCGCTTCGATGCCGTGGTCTTCGACGAAGTCGCGGATTGCGTCCTGCGTCAGCCCGAGCGCTTCCCGCAGTTCCCGCGGGCGCGGGCAGAAGTGCCGGTACAGCTCGAATACGTGGGGCGTGTTCAGGACCAGCCGCAGATACCAGTACGTCTCGACGGCCCGAAGCTGGGGGCGGCGCAGGAAGCGAAGCCCGCCGGCGTCGGTGTCCTGCGACCATTCCAGGATTTCGGCGATAGCCGGGTAGGCGTCACAGGGGTATCCCTGTTTCCGCCAGTCCTCAACGGCCGCCGCAAGCTGTTCGTGTAACTGCGCCAAGCGTGCTCCGCGTTAGGTGCAAGTTCTGGAGCACTGATTATCGGGGCGTGGGCGTGGGTGTAAAGCCGTGCGGTGCGATACGTTGCGTTGCAACGCGAAACCGGGCGGCCGGGCGCGTGAAGGGCGAATTTAGCCCCGCCCCTACGCCGCAACCGGCGTCCACGGGGCCGACAGCTTCAAGCCCTCAATCGCC
>CAYOHG010000165.1:0-7051 GCA_964403685.1 uncultured Planctomycetales bacterium | reverse complement strand
CGCCTGGCCGACTGTCTGGCCGGGTTGGCCGACGCCGACCGGGAGATCCTTCTGCTGCGGCACTACGGCGATCTTTCGTTTCGCGAGATTGCCGACCTGCTGCGAGTGCCGCTGGGTACGGCCCTGGCGCGAGCCCATCGGGCGCTGGCCCGATTGCGGGAGCGGCTGGAGGGGCAGGAGTAGTTCGTGAACGACGAGTTGGAACGACTGGCTGGCGCGTTGGAGCGCGAGTACCGCGCGATCGCGGCGCACTTGCCGGCGGACGTGCCGCCGGAAGCACTCAGCGCTCGGGTCTCCGCGGCGCTTCGGGTCGAGGCGTCGCGCTGGCACGCCGCGCGGCTGCGGCGCTGGAACGCGCTGGGCGCGGCGCTGGCCGCCTCGGTTGCCTTGCTGCTCATGCTGCGGGTGGGGACGATTCCTCCGGCGGGCGACACGCCGCGCACTCCGTCGGCGGCCCTGGACGCCTGGGTCGATGCCCTGGCGATCTCCAGCGAACAGGTGGCATTGCGAATCAGCGGCGACGCCGACACGTCGGACAGCGTCGATGCATCCGGGCCCGAATCCGGCGCCGGCGGAATTCTGGAGACGCTGGACGAGTCGCTGGACGCGATCGACATACTGGTGGGTGTCTAGATGATCGGCCCTGGACAAATGCGTCCGTCCGCGAGCCATCGCCGCCACGTCTGCCGCCCGGCCGGTGTGTTGCTGACATTGGCTCTGTTCGCGGCCGCGGCTTCGAGCGCCTGGGCGTGCGAGCCGCCCGAGGGCGGCGATGCGCCCCGCCGCCAACATGAGCGCGCAGAGAGCCGCCCCTGGCCTGTGGGCGAGCGCGTCCCCGGACTGCTGCCCGGCGGCAATCCGTTTCGCCCGCTGAGACAGGAAGAAGGGCCGCTCGAGCCGGGCGAGGCGCCGCGGCTGATGCGGTTCGCCCGCGAGCGCCTGCCGCGCGTTTTTCAGTTGCTGCGCGAGCTGGAGCAGGCCGATCCGCCCGCATTCGAGCGCAAGCTCGCCGAGTTCGCCCCTCGGCTGCGGCACCTGAAGCGCATCTTCCGCGAGAACGAGGAAATCGGACGCCTGCTGGTCGAGCACGCTGAGAACAACGAAGCCAATGCGCAGGCTGCCCGGGCATTCCGCAAGCTGCCCGAGCGCGCCGCGCAGCGCGAGCTGACCCTCGACCAGGTCCGCCGGCGGATCGCGCGGAACATCACCATCGAAAGCGAAGTCTTCCGTCTGCGGATCGACGAGCTGCACCTCCGCCGCGAAGAGTTGATTCAGGCGCACGCGGATCGCCTGCTGGCTGTGGACTCGCCGCTGATCGGCGAGCCGCCGCCGGTCGTGGAGCTGGTGGCGCGCTACTGGTCCGAGCCCGACGGGGTTGGTCGCGCCGCGGTCCGCGTCGAAGTCGAGCAGTGGGCTGCGGACCGGGTGGATCACCAGCTCGAAGGCATGACGGAGCGATACGAACTGGTGAAATCCGACGAGGCGGCCGAGGTCGATCGACGCATGAAGCGCTGGCACGAGCGCCCCGGCAGCGAGAACGACCGCGCGCCACGGCCACACGGGCCGCATTCCCGCCCGCAGCGCCCGGAACCGCCGTAGACGGTCGCGTGCCGGGGGCCGCAGTCCGGTGGAAGCACGGGGCGCGCCTGGTTTGCCAGCCGTCCGTGCGGATCGCATAATCCCGCCCCATGGAATCCAGACATCCGCGCTCCGCGGCGACGGGGCATTCGGCCAAATCCGAACTGGAACTGCGCCTCGTCGAGCTGCGCGAGCGCGAAGCGGTTATCCGCCAGGGCGGCGGAGCGCGCGGCATCGAGCGCCAGCATCGCCTTGGCCGGCTCACGGCGCGCGAGCGCGTCGACCTGCTCTGTGATCACCCCAGCCGCCACGGCCACGGCGCGCACGCCGAGCCGACCTTCTTCGAGCTCGGGCTGTGGGCCGCCGATGGCATGTACCCTGAGGTCGGCGACGTGCCGGCGGCGGGCGTGGTGGTGGGGCTGGGCCGCGTGCAGGGCCGCGTGTGCGTGATTGTCGCGAACGACGCGACGGTCAAAGCCGGTGCGTTCTTCCCTGCGACCTGCAAAAAGGTGCTGCGGGCGCAGCGCTTTTCGCTCGAAAACCGATTGCCGATTCTCTACCTGGTGGATTCCGCCGGCGTGTTTCTGCCGATGCAGGACGAGATTTTTCCCGACGAGGACGACTTCGGCCGCATCTTCCGCAACAACGCCGTCCTCTCCGCGGAGGGCGTCCCGCAGTTCGCCGCGATCATGGGCAACTGCGTCGCGGGCGGCGGTTACCTGCCGGTGATGTGCGACACCTTGCTGATGACCGAGGGCAGCGGGCTCTACCTGGCCGGGCCCGCCCTGGTCAAGGCGGCGATCGGGCAGGAAGCCACCTCCGAGGAGCTCGGCGGGGCGCGCATGCATGCCTCCATCAGCGGCACGATCGACTTCCGCGAGAAGAACGACGAGCTGTGCCTGGAGCGCTTGAGGCGGCTGGTCGGGCGGCTCGGCCCGCCGCGCTCGTCGCCGTTTGATCGCGTGGCTGCAAAGGCGCCGGCCCGGCGCGCGGACCACGCTTATGACCCGGTGGCGGCGGCTCGTGCGGGGCAGTACGACGTGCGCGAGCTGCTGGAGCACCTGGTCGACGCCGGCAGTTTCGAGGAATACAAGGCCGAATACGGCCAATCGATCGTGTGCGGCTTCGCCCGGATCGACGGTTGGTCGGTCGGCATCGTGGCCAACCAGAAGAAGCAGGTGAAGCCCGGGCGCGGCACGCTGCAATTCGGCTCGGTGATCTACGTCGACAGCGCCGACAAAACGGCCCGCTTCATTCTTGACTGCAACCAGGTGCGCACTCCGATCCTGTTCGTGCAGGACGTCAACGGGTTCATGGTGGGGCGCGACAGCGAGCAGGAAGGCATCATCCGCAGCGGCGCGAAGCTGGTGAACGCGGTCAGTAACTGTGTGGTGCCAAAGATCACGCTGATCACCGGCGGCAGCTTCGGGGCGGGCAACTACGCCATGTGCGGCAAGGCGTATGACCCGCGTTTCATCTTCGCCTGGCCACTGGCGAAGTACGCGGTGATGGGTGCGGCGGCGGCGGCCAAGACGCTGTTGCAGCTTGAGATCGACAAGCTCAAGAAATCGGGGCACCTGCCCGACGCGGCCGAGCTCAAGCAGCTCGAGCGGGCGGTGACGCAGCAGTACGAGACGACCATGGACATCCGCTACGCCGCCGCCCGCGGCTGGGTCGATGCGATCATCGAGCCGACCCACACGCGCCGGGCGCTGTGCTGGGCGCTGGAGGCGGTGGCGCACCCCGGCGAGCTGCCGGCGCTGAAGACCGGCGTGTTTCAGGTTTGAGCGCTTGCGGGGTCCGGGCCCCGTGGACCCCATGGCCCCTTGCGCCTGGCGCCGTGCCCTACCCCGGCACCCACGCCAGGTCCAGGATCGTGTTCGTCGGCTTCTTCGTGTTGAACACCGCCTTCACCGGCATGCCGATCTGCGGCTCACCGTCCTTCAGCCAGCTCATCAGCTTCGTGCACACCCCCTCGAGCTCGACCGAGATCAGCGGCGTGCCCGGCGGCAGCTTGAACAGCTCACCCGGATACTTCACCACGCTCCAGGTGTAAATCCTGCCCCGCTGTGGTGCCTCCACCCACTGCATCTCGTGCCAGCAGTCGGGGCATTCGCAGCGCGGCGGAATCCACAGCCGCTTCTCGCCGCAGCTCGCGTTGCCGCAGCGCGTCGCCAGCAGCTTCCCTGCGCGCAAACCGACGAAAAAGCGGCCCCAGCCGCCGTACGTGTGGAAGTGCGCCCAGGTCTTGGGGTTCTTGACGATCAGCGGCTCGGGCTCGACCACTTCGAGCGTCGCGCTGGGCCATTCACGCAGCATTCAGCACCTCAGTTTCTCGAAGCGACGCGCGCGGCGTCGCAGGATTTCGACTCCGACCAACCACGGGCCGCAGCCCGCGCTCGTGCGACGCGCACGACCTCAGACCTTCTCCACGATCGCACACGTGACATGGCTGCCGGTGCCCGCATGACTGATGGCACAGGCCCGCCTGGGGTTCTTCACCTGGAGGCTGCGCCAGTCGGCGGGCTTCTTCTTGCCGTAGCGCTCCCAGCGCTGCGGGTCGCCGTGGAAGTGGTCGTACTTGCCCTGAAGCTGCCAGAGCAGCTCGACGATCTGGAAGATGCCGGTGGCGCCGACGGCGTGCATCGTGCCGATCAGGCCGCCGGAGAGGTTGGTGGGCAGCCTGCCTTCAAAGTAGGCGTCGCCGGATTCGATGAACTCTCGCCCGCGGCCGTAGGGGCGCAGGCCGATGTCCTCGTAGGTCTGCACGTCGCTGATGGTGAAGGCGTCGTGCGTCTCCAGCAGGTCGAAATCCGCGACCGGATCCTTGATACCGGCCATGTGGTAGGCCAGGTAGGCCGCCATGCGGCTGGCCAGAAACGAGCTGAAGCCCGGCCAGTCCTGCCGCTTGTGCGTGAAGTACTCCCGGTAGGTCGCCTCGGTTTCATTCGGCAACAACAGGATCGGCATGTGGCGGCGGTCGGCGGTGCGCAACGTGTGCGAGCCGCCGCAGATGGCCTTGAGCTGCACGGGCTGCTTGCAGAAGCGGAAGGCGGTTTCCTCGTCGCAGAGCAGCAGGACGGCGGCGCCGACGCTCATCACGCAGCACTCGAGGTAGCTGAGCGGGTGCGAGACGATGTCATTGTCGAGCACGTCCTGCACAGTGTATTTGCCCGGGTTCTGGGCATAGGGCGAGTAGTAGCCGTAGAGGTGGTTCTTGACGGCGATCCGGGCCAGCGTCTCGCGCGGCACTTCGTTCTCGTACTGATAGCGCTGGGCCATGAGCGCGTAGTAGCTGGCATACATCCAGCCCAGTTCGCTCTCGAAGTCCTTGCAGGCGGCCGAAGCGATGTACGAGTTGCCCACCTTGGTGGAGACTTCGTCCATGCGCTCCCAGCCGACCACCGGCACGCAGCTCGCGTAGCCGCTGGCGACCGCCTGGGCCGCGGCCAGCACCGCCGACCCGCCGGTAGCACCGCCGGTCTTGATTTCGATGTTCCCCAGCGGATCGAAGCCCAGGTAGTCGTGCACCTTGGCGGCGGCGAGAAGCTGGTCGCCGAAGTGGTCGGCGAACTGGGAGTAGACGCACCAGTTGACGCTTCGGCGGATCTCCTCAGGATCGGCCTTGAGGTCGTTCTCCTCCACCGCCATGCGCAGCGCTTCCGTGCAGAGCTGGCAGGTGTTCTTCTCGGGGTAGCGCTTGCGGTAGTCGGTCAGTCCGCCGGCGATGATGTAAACCGGACGCTCGAAGCGGGGAATCCGCAGATTCCCTGGGCCGAATCGGATCATGCAGTTGCCCCTCTGTGCGGGGAGCGGGAGGGGCGAGCTCGGGGGCGTCTGTGCGGACGTGGACCGCGCCAGGACGCGCTGCAGGCGCCGCCGGCTGCGCCGGCCGCTCTGCGGGCATCATCCGGGACGACGCGACCGAACACAAGCGGCACGGCGCCGCGCGTCGACATCCGCGCGGCGCCGTGTGGGTTGCAGGCGTTCGGCCGGCCGATTCTCAGTCGCCGCGGCCGTAGAGAACATACACCTCACCGGCGTCGGTTCGGTTATTGACGTCGGCAAGCATCGCGCTGATGGCGAAGTCGCCGCGTCCGTCACCGTCGAGGTCGCCCAGCGCGATCATTCCGCGGGCGAAGGCCGTCGTCGGCTGGGGCGTCGGGTTGCCAGGGTTCAGATAAGCAGAGGTGAACTCGCCCGGGAAGCGTTTGCTTCCACCGCCCAGCGCGTCGCCCATCCTTCTTCCCACGAACTGCACGCCGGGTACCGCCGCGGTCCCGACGTCGGTGAGGTCGATCTCGCCGGAAAGTCCCGGCGAGCCGTAAACGAGATACGTGACGCCGCGTCCGCCGGCGGCGCCGGGCGCTGCAATCAGAATGTCGCCCAGGCCATCGCCGTCGGCGTCCCCGGCGCTGCTGACGTTCGCGCCGGCCAGGTCGCCGGCAGCGGCGCCCACGAAGCGGATGGCGAGCTGTCGCGGGTCCGCCAGCAGTTGCGCCACGGTCCAGCCCCCGGCCGGACTCTCCAGCGTGGTCGAGCCAAGCAGCACGATCACCTCACCCGCATCGACCAGCCCGCCCGCGTCCGCGCGCTCGTTGCCGACGATCACGTCGGCGATCCCGTCGCCGTTGACTTCGCCGGCGCCGTCGAAGACGCGCCCGAGCGTCTCACCTTCGGACGCACCGATCAGCAGCACACCGTGCAGGCGCTCCGCGGCCGTCTCCGCCAGCGACATCCGCTCCAGCAGCAGATCGCCTTCCAGGCCCGAAGGCCGGCCGTACACAATGAACACCGCACCCACCGTCGCGCCGCTGGGATTCTGCGGGTCGGCGAATTGCTGGCGCACCTGCCCCGAGCCGATCCCCACGTCCGCGATGCCGTCGGCGTTCAGGTCACCCACGCCGCGCACGAATGAGATCTGCGCGCCGATGTGTGGACCGACGATCTGTGGCGTGCGGTCGGTGTAGTAGCCGGCCGTGCCGACCGGGTAGTACAGGTACGGCGGCGGCTCGACCACCGCTTCGGCCTGGTTACCGCCGACGACAGTGTGCCCCGGCAGGCATCCGGTCGGATCGAATTCGTACGTGATCAGCCGCTCGGTCGAGTTCCCGTCTCCGTCCAGGTCGCGCCCGTCGGAATCATCGCCGCGCAGCGAACCGATCTCCTCGATGATGTACTGGTGCGGCACGGGCATGGTGAAGTCCGTACGCGTAGGCTGCTCGTCGTCCACCAGCGGATACTGGCTGTTGGGCTCAATCCAGAGCTGCGTCAGCGTCTGCGCGGAGTTGTTCGGCCGCGCGTCCGTGCGAAGCTGGTAGACCACGCCGCTGGCGGGCCGGTCGGCGGCCAGCAGACCAACGGCGTCTCCGACCTCCTCGCGCTGCCGAGCGGCGAGCTGCTGGTGCTCGAGCGCAGCCTGAGCTCGCTGGCGTTCGGCGCGCGCATCTACCAGCTGGACTTCGCGGGCGCG
>CAYOHG010000164.1:0-7059 GCA_964403685.1 uncultured Planctomycetales bacterium | reverse complement strand
GCAAGATCCTGGTCGGCTTTGCCCGCGACGTGACCGAGCGGCGCCGAACCGAGCAGGAGCTTGCCCGGCTCACGCGGCAGCGGAAGTTGATCCTGGATTCGGCCGCGGAGTGCATCATCGGCCTGGACCAGGACGGGGCCGCAACGTTCGTCAACCCGGCGGCAGCGCGGACGGTCGGCTGTTCGGCCGGCGAATGGATCGGCCAGGACATGCACGAGCGCCTGCTCGGGGTGGACGCGCGGCGCGAGCCCTGTCGGCGCGACGAGTGCCCGATCTGCTCGGTGCTGCGCCGGGGCGCTTCCACCCTGCGGACGGAGGACGAGTTCTGCCGCCCGGATGGCACGCGTTTCCCGGTTGCGTGCTCCTCCGCGGCGATGCACGAGGGCGCCCGCGTAATTGGCGCCGTGCTTGTATTCGAAGACATCACCCGCCGCCGCCGCGCCGAGGAGGAGCGTCGCGCCCGCGAGGCGCACCAGCAGCGCGCCCAGCGATTGGAAGGCCTGGGACTGCTCGCCGGCGGCATCGCCCACGACCTCAACAACATCCTGGTGGGCATCCTGGGCAACAGCTACCTGGCGCTGGCCGACCTGGCCGAGGACAGCCGGGCCGCCAGCCGCCTGCAGCGCGTCGTCAACGCCTGCCAGCGGGCTGCCAAGGTCATCCGCCAGATCTTGACCTATTCCGGCCGGCACTCCTCGGAGATGGCTCCCACCGACCTGAACGAATCGTTGCAGGACATGGCCGAATTCATGCGCGCCGCCCTGCCGCGCAACGTCACGCTGAACCTCGCCCCCGATCCTCAGCCGCTGGTGATCGCCGTCGATTCCGGCCAGCTCCAGCAGGTCCTCACCAACCTGTTGGTCAATGCGTCGGAAGCCATCGGCGAGCGCTCCGGATGGATCACTATTTCGACCCGCCGACAGCACCTCGCCGGAGACGACCTCCGCACCCGCTACGTCGGCGACTCGCTCAAACCCGGCGAGTACGCCTTGCTGAGCGTCGCCGACAATGGCTGCGGGATGAACTCGCAGACCCTGGAGCGCATCTTCGAGCCGTTCTATTCCACCAAGGGGCCGGGCCGCGGATTGGGCCTGGCCGCGCTGCACGGCGTGGTGCGCTCGCACCACGGCGCCGTTCGCGTGGAAAGTACACCCGGCGCCGGGACGACCTTTGTTCTCGCTTTCCCGTTGCTTGATCCGTTTCCCGGCACGCAGGCCGAGGCCGCACCGGCAACTCCGAACGCGGCCGGGCTGAGTGTGCTGGTGATCGACGATGAAGCCTGCGTGCGGGAAGTGATCGAATCGATGCTGCTCGAGCGCGGCGTGCGCGTCTACAGCGCCGCGGACGGCCGCGAGGGCGTCGAGCTGTTTCGCCGTCAGCGGCACGAGCTCGACGTGGTGCTGCTGGACCTGACCATGCCCGGTCGCAGCGGCCAGGAGGTGCTGCAGGAGCTGCGCGCGATCGACCCCAGCGCCCGCATCGTGATCGTCAGCGGCTATAGCGAAGGCGAGGTCGCGGCCCGCGCCGCGGGAGTCGCGACCAACGATTTCCTGCATAAGCCATTCACGCTTCAGGCGCTGCTGGAGCACATTCGCCCGCATCCGCGCCGCGCAACGTCCTAGCTCGACCGGCGGCCGCCAGCCGGGTTTGACGTTACGCCGCCGCGTGGCTACCGTCCAACCCTGCCTGCTGGACCTGGCGCAGCGCACACCGGCGTCGGTCGCGGACGTGTGCAAGGCTCACGGTGCCCGCTTTTGGACGGAAGCTTGGCGCAGGACGACCGAGCGATCTTACAACCCCACGCCGCCGGCGCTGTGCCGCACTTGGCCGGCGCCACAAGCGCTCCACGATGGCGCCGCGTGCTGAGCAGCGGTATTCCGTTGGGGTTGCTGCTGGCGCTGGTGTCCTACGGACTTGGCTGGCAGCGCGGCTTCTACATGGACGATTATTCCAACCGCGCCGCCGGCTACGACGTAGTCGCGCATCAGCCCCTGCCTATCTGGAGCCCCGCGGCGATACCCGGATTTCCGGTGCGGGCTCTCGCCTGGTCGCTCAATCGCCAACTGGCCGTCTGGCTGGCCGATCACGAATGGGCGGTCCGCGGTGCGTGCAGCCTGTTGGCCGCACTGAACGCGCTGCTGCTGGGAGGGCTGCTGGCACGGCTGAGCGGCTCGCGGGTTGCGGGAGTCGCCGCCGGTTGGATCTACCTGTCACCATTCGTCGCGCAGGAGGCGGTGCTCTGGGCGGGCGCCGTCAGCTACACGCTGACCGTCACGCTCGCACTACTGGGAATCGCTGCAATCCTGCGCGGCGCCATGTCCAACAGGTGCGCAACGTGTGTCGCGTGGTCGGCCGCCGGCGTCGGCGCGTTCGTGCTATGCATGCTCTGCTTTGAAACGCCGCTAACGCTGACCGCGCTGCTGCCCTTCGCGGCCGCGGCGCTCGCGCTGCGCCACGGGCAACCGGTCGGTCGAGCCCTCCGGCGATCGATCCTGGCCGTGGCGTCTCTGGCAGTGCTGGCCGGTGTCTACGCGGCGCTCTTCTACGGCCGCGCGCCAATGCTCGAAACGCGGGGTGGACTGGTGCGCTCGGCGGGCGAGTGGTTCGGCCGGCTGAGTGCCTTCATGCAGGGGCTCGAATGGCTGACCATCGGCTCGTACGGCATGCGACTGACCGGTGAAGCCCTGGCGCTGGGCGCCGAAGCTCTGCTCGGCAGTATCGCCGGCATGCTGGTCTTTGCCGCCTCCGTGATCGTCGGTGCCGCGACCGTGCTGGGCTGGGTTCCGCGGCGCGGCGGAGCGGCGCGGCGACCGCTGGCCGGCGGCGCACTGCTGATCGTGGCCGGAATCGCGGTGTTCTTCTCGTCGTACTGGCTGCCGGCCACGCTCGTGCGCGGGCAGATCGTCGAATTCCGCATGCTCTACATGCCGCTGGCCGGCGCGTGCGTGTCGCTCGCGGGTGTGCTGACCATCGCGACGGCACTGCTGCCGTGGGCCTGGTTTGAACGCATGCTGTTCGCTACCGCCGCGGCCGCCGGCGCGAGCAGCGCCGTGTGCATGCTCGGCTACTGCACGACCTTTGCGGCGCGCCACAGCCTCGACCAGCGGCAGGTCGCGGCGCTGCTGGAGGCCGTGCCGGTCGAACGGCTGCCGGCCGGCGCTTGCTTCGTTCCGCTGGAAGTCGACGAACGCCTGTTCGGCCGCGACGACGCGTTGAGCCGGCTGCTCTTCGGCGTATTCGCAACCACCTGGAGCGCCAACGCGCAGCTCCGCGAGGTCTATCACACGCCTGACGTACAGGCCAGCGCGCTGAACCCCTGGCTGGGAGTGCGGCTTTCCGAGAAGTCGGCCAGCGCGCCCGCCGCCGGCCCCGCGCAGCTTCAATTCAACCAGGTCGATGTGCACACCGATCGCGCCATTCCATTTGCGTATCGCAACGGGCGCGTCTGGCTGATCGATCGAATGACGATTCGCGCCGCGCATCGCGCCCCGCAGGAGCTGACATTCTCCGCGGTTCAGGCGGCGATCGCGCACGGCGGCCGCGGCGGCGCGTGCGCGACCGTCGAGATCGCCCCGGATGGCACGCAGCGCTGGACGATCGAGTTTCCGGACGCGGCCGGCGCGGTCCGGCTTGACTCGGCCGGCACAATGCCTCAGGACACCGCCGCGGAAAGGGGATGAAGCGCGCCTATGATCGCACCCAACGTCGTACTCGGAAAAGACGTTTCGATTCCGCGCCCGGAGCTCGTGAATATCTACGGCTGCGAGATCGGCGACGGCACCAAGATCGGGCCGTTTGTCGAGATTCAGAAGCAGGCTTTCATTGGGCGCAACTGCAAGCTTTCCAGCCACACCTTCGTCTGCTCGGGCGTGACCATCGAGGACGAGGTCTTTGTCGGTCACGGCGTGATGTTCATCAACGACCTGTTTCCGCGCTCGACCAACGCGGACGGCTCGTTGCAGACCGAGGCGGACTGGAACGTGATTTCCACGCGCCTGAAGCGCCGCTGCGCGATCGGCAGCAACGCAACGATTCTCTGCGGCATCACGGTGGGCCGGGAGGCGCTGGTCGGGGCCGGCGCGGTAGTCACCAAAGACGTTCCCGATTACGCTATCGTCGCGGGAAACCCAGCGCGGGTTGTTGGAGACGTTCGCGACAGGCGGCCGGAGAAACGAACGGATTCGTAGACCGAGCGCCCGCGAATACTGTTGGGCGCGGCACAGCCAATCGGGAGGGTTCTCGCATGGTCAGCATCGCGGTTGTGGGTTACGGATACTGGGGGCCGAATCTGGTCCGCAACTTCGCCGAGACGCCCGGCGCCCGGCTCGCCGCCGTCTGCGATATGAACGCGGCGCGGCTCGAGCCGATCCGGCTGCGCTACCCCGCGGTCGAAGTCACCAGCGAGTACGACGAGGTGCTGCGAAACCCGAAGATCGACGCCGTCGCGATCGCCACGCCGGTGCATACTCACTTCGACCTCGCCCGCCGTGCGCTGCTGGCCGGCAAGCATGTCCTGGTTGAAAAACCGATCGCTTCGACGTCCGACGAAGCGCTGGAGCTGATCGAGCTGGCGGATCGACAGAAGCGCACGCTGATGGTCGACCACACGTTTGTCTACACACCCGCCGTCCGCAAGATCCGCGAGCTGATCGATTCCGGGCAGGTCGGCCAGGTGTACTACTATGACTCCACCCGCATCAACCTGGGCCTGTTCCAGCCCGACGTGAACGTCATCTGGGACCTGGCCGTGCACGACCTGTCGATCCTCGAATACATCCTGCCCGCCAAGCCGCGGGCCGTCTCCGCCACCGGCACGGCGCACGTCGAGGGCCGCCCGGCCAACGTCGCCTACCTGACGCTGTTTTTCGACTCGGCCCTGATCGCCCACGTGCACGTCAACTGGCTCGCCCCGGTCAAGCTGCGGCAGACGCTGATTGGCGGCAGCAAGAAGATGATCGTGTACGACGACCTGCAACCCAGCGAGAAGATCAAGGTCTACGACAAGGGCATCACCGTCACCAACGATCCCGAGAGCAGCTACAAGCTGCGGGTAGGTTACCGCAGCGGCGACATGTGGGCCCCGCAGCTCGACGCGACCGAGGCGCTGCGCACCGAGGCGCTGCATTTCGTCCGCTGCGTCGAATCCGGCCAGCGCCCGCAGAGCGACGGCGCCGCCGGCTTCCGCGTCGTGCAGGTCTGCGAAGCCGCAACGCGCTCCCTGACCGAGCGCGGCCGACTGATCCCACTCGAAGACAGGGGCCTGGCATGATCCCATTCCTCGACCTCAAGGCGCAGTACCGCAGCATCAAGGCGGAGCTCGACGCCGCCGTCCTGAACGTGCTCGAAAGCACCGCCTACGTCCTCGGACCGGAGGTCAAGGCCTTCGAGGACGAATTCGCCGCGTTCTGCAATGTCAAGCACGCCGTCGGCGTCAACAATGGAACGAGCGCGCTGCACCTGGCGCTGCTGGCCGTGGGGGTCGGCCCCGGGGACGAGGTCATCACCACGCCGCACACCTTCGTCGCCACCGTCGCCGCGATCCGCTACACCGGCGCCCGGCCGATTTTCGTCGATATCGACGCCCGCACCTTCACCATCGACCCGGCCCAGATCGAAGCCGTGATCACGCCGCGCACCAAGGCCATCATTCCCGTGCATTTGTACGGCCAGCCGGCCGATATGGACCCGATTCTGGCGATGGCGCGCAAACATCGCCTGGCGGTGATCGAAGACGCCGCCCAGGCGCACGACGCCGAGTACAAGGGTCGCCGGGTTGGTTCGCTGGGCGACCTGGCCTGCTTCAGCTTCTACCCCGGCAAGAACCTGGGGGCCTGCGGCGAAGGCGGCGCAGTCGTCACCAACCACGGGGAGATCGCCCAGAAAATCCGCATGCTGCGCGACTGGGGCCAGGAGAAGAAATACGAGCACGTGCTCAAGGGCTACAACATGCGGCTCGAAGGGCTGCAAGGCGCCGTGCTGCGGGTCAAGCTGCGGCACCTGAAAACCTGGACCGACGGCCGGCGGCGCGCCGCAAAGCTCTACCACGAGCTGCTGCGCGACAACGGCGTGCAGGCGCCCGCCGAGGCGCCCTACGCGCGGCACGTTTACCACATCTACGCCGTCCGCTGCGAAGATCGGCTTGAACTGCAAAAAGCACTGGCGGCCCAGGAAATCCAAACGGGCATTCACTACCCCGAGCCGGTGCACCTGCTCAAGGCGCACGCCGACCTGGGCTACTGCAAGGGCGATTTTCCGCAGGCCGAGAAGGCCGCCGCCGAGGTGCTCTCGCTGCCCATGTTCCCCGAACTGACCGATTCGCAGGTGCGAACCGTCGCCGAGGCCGTGAGCAACCATGCCGTCGCCCGCTGATCCGCAGCTTCAGTCGCGCGTCGTCACCGCCGTACACGGACGGCGCGCCGTCGAACCGGACGCAGCCTTTGAGTTGGGCCTGGCCGAATACCTGCGCGCGCAGCTCGACGCAGCCGCGCGGCTCGATCTCTACGCCCGCTTCGCGAGCGGCCTGAGCGAGTTCGACGCGCGCATGCGGCGGGCGCTGTGGCGGGCCAGCGCCCGAAGCTGCGGGCACGGCCTGCGGGTGGAGGCGGGGGCCGGCTTCAAGCACCTGGAGACGTTTGAGATCGGCGAAGGTGTGTTCATCGGCGCGCAGGCGTTCCTTCAGGGGCGCTTCGATGGTACGTTCATCATCGGCGACCGCGTCTGGATCGGGCCACAGGCCTACTTCGACGCGCGCGCGCTGATCCTGGGTGACGACGTCGGCTGGGGCCCGGGCGCGAAAGTGCTCGGCTCGGCGCACACCGGCATCCCGCTGGACGTACCGATCATCCGCACCGACCTGGAGATCAAGCCGGTGCGCGTCGGGGCGGAAGCGGACATCGGCGTGAACGCCGTGCTGCTGCCCGGTGTCACGGTCGGCCGCGGCGCGATCGTCGGAGCCGGCGCCGTCGTCACGCAGGACGTGCCGGCGTACGCGATTGTCGCGGGCGTGCCGGCGAAGTTCTTGCGCTGGCGCGAGGGTTACACGCCGCCCGGCTGATCATC
>CAYOHG010000163.1:0-7107 GCA_964403685.1 uncultured Planctomycetales bacterium | reverse complement strand
CCCTCCCTGGTCGAGTTGCACGAACAGGTCGCCGTCCTCGGTGATGTCGAGGATCGTGCCTTCGCAGCGATGGCCGTTGCTGAGCAGAATGGCGTGCGAGCCGAGGTCATCACAGCGTGCCAGCCATTCCCGCCGAAGCGCACCGGCGTCGTGCACAGGGCCGGGCAGCTCCGCCAACCGCTCGTCGAGACGGTGCAGCAAGTGGCGCGCGACCGCGGCGCGGTGGACCGGTTGAAGGCACTCGATTTCCAGTGACGTCGCCGTCCGCTCCAGCCCATCGGCGAAGTGGGCAACCTGTTGCAGGCAATTGATGCCGATGCCCATGACGATTGCCAGTGTTCGCCGGCCGCCGCGGTCGATCGGGCTGGATTCCACCAGCACGCCGGCCAGCTTGCGGTGCCCGATCACCACGTCGTTCGGCCAACGAACACGCGGGCGGCATTCCGTTTCCGCGTCAATGGCGTCGCAAACCGCCAGGCACGCCAGTTGCGGAGCGCACGCCGCCAGCCGCGAGCCGAGCGACTCCAGCAACAGCACGCTGAGCAGGATCGACGAGCCCCGCGGGGCGATCCAGCGACGCCCGAGCCGCCCCCGGCCGGCCGATTGGTTCTCCGCAACGACAACCGTGCCGTCGGGCAGCAGCGGGGCCTGTTGCAGCAGGAAATCGTTGGTGCTGTCGATCGATTCGAAGTGAACAAAGCGCGCCCCGATCCGTCGTAACGCCCCGGCGGGCAGCAGCTCAGCTTGCGATAGCGGCTTGTGCATGTGGGCCACCCCGTGTCTGCGGAAGAACGCTCAACGTGCCTCCAGGCCACGCATGGCATAGGCATGCTCCGGGCCGGGGTATCGCCCGTTCGAAACGTCATCAACGTACCGCCGCAGCGCCGATTCGATCGTCCCCCGCAGGTTCGCCAGCACGGGCACGAAACGTGGCGGCCGCGGCGCACCGAAGCCGAGCAGGTCGTGCGTCACCACGACGTGGGCATCGCAGTGCGGGCCGGCCCCGCAGCCGACAACGGGCAGATCGACGGCTTCAACGACCGCCAATCCGGCCTCGGGAGGAACAGCTTCCAGCAGGATCATCGCCGCACCCGCGGCTTGCGCCGCCCGAGCCTCGGCAACGAGCTGCGCGATGCCGGCCGCATCGCGGGCCTGGGCCCGATACTGATCCGGCGTGGTGACGCTCTGTGGCCGCAGCCCCAGGTGCGCGATCGTCTCAAAGCCCGCCGCGGATAGGGCACGCACCAGATCGACACCATCCGGCTCGACCTCCAGCTTGACGGCGTCGCAGCCGGCCACCCGCACGAAGCGGTCGGCGGCTGCGAGCACGCCGGCTGGCCCCGTCTGAATGCTCTCGAACGGCAGATCGCCGATCAGGTATACCTGCGGCGCCCCTCGGCGAACGGCCTCGGCCAGGTAGATCATCAGCGGCAGCGGAACCCGCCGGGTGTTGTCGTGCCCGAGCACCACGCAGCCGAGCGAGTCGCCCACCAGCAGTGAATGCACGCCGGCGGCCTGGGCGGCGGCGGCGGTCGGGTAGTCGTAGGCAGTGAGCATCGAGAATCGCCGCCCGGCGCGCTTCAACTCCCGCAACGAGTCAAGCGTGACACGATCTGGGTGAGCGGCCTGCATGATCGGCTCCGCGCGGCGGCGGCACGCCGGGCTCCATCGCCCCGCCGGACCGCGAACCGCAGGGATGATAATCCGTGCCGGCGGACATCGCGCGGCGCGGCTCGCCGCGGGAATCACGCGGGTTGCGAACCGGATTTCCGAACTGGGCGCGGGCTCGAATCGAATAATCCCGGTAGGGCCAACTGCGCTGCGGCGCCATGGGACGCCGCGCTACGGCCGGCCAGCCAATACGGGGGCGCTGCGCGGTGGAGACACACGGAGTCGACATCTGCGTCATTGAGGACCACGCGGCCGAGCGCAAGCTCCTGCATCGGCACCTCACGAAGCTCAAGTACACGGTAGCAGAGTGCGCCAACGGCTCGGAAGGCCTTCAGCTTGTCTATCGCCTTCGTCCGCGCATCGTCATCTGCGACATCGCGCTGCCGGGCACGGACGGCTTGCAGCTCTGCAAGCAGATTCGGGCGGATCCTTCGTTGGACGGCACCTACGTCGTGCTGGTGACCGCGTATGACGAGAAAGGTCGCCGTCAGACCGCACTGGAGATTGGGGCCGACGACTACCTGCCCAAGCCTTACGACTTGAGCGAATTGCAGGCCCGCATCCGTTGCGGCATGCGCTACCACGGCCTGCACGAGCGGCTGCGTGAGGCCGCTTTGACCGACGGCCTGACCGGGTTGTGGAACCACACCCAGTTCCGCAACCTGATCGAACGCGAGTTCAGCCGCGCACAGCGCTACGGCGGCATGCTCTCCGTGCTGATGATCGATGTCGATCACTTCAAGAGCATCAACGACATGCACGGCCACGAGGCCGGCAACGCGGTCCTGCGACTGACCTCGCGCTTCCTGCAATCCACAATTCGGGAAGTGGACGTTGTGGCGCGCTACGGCGGGGAAGAATTCGCGGTCATCTGCCCGGAAACCGGGATCGCCGACGCCGCCCAGCTTGCCGAGCGATTGCGCGGCGCGTTGCCCGAGACGGTTCGATTGACCGACCTGCCCGACTTGCGCGTGCACGTCTCGATCGGGGTGGCCTCCAGCGCCGACCCGCGCGCGGCCAGCGTCAACGAGCTGATCGACCTGGCCGACCAGGCGCTGTACGCCAGCAAGCGCGGCGGGCGCAACCGCGTCACGCGCGCCGACCAGATGAGCGGACAGCCGATGCCGCTGTTCTCCCCCGCCGACGAGCTGGAGCGGCTGCGCAAGGACGTCCATACGCTCGCGCTGCGCACCAAGGAAATCTGTCTTCAGAGCGTCTGGGCGCTGATTCAGGCGCTGGAGGCCCGCGACGGATACAGCGCCTGGCATTCGCTCAACGTAAGAACCTATACGCAGTGGCTGGCCAGCGCCTGCGGTTGGACCGAGACGTTGCGCGCCTGCGCGATCAACGCGGCCATGCTGCACGACCTGGGCAAGATCGGCGTTCCCGACGACCTGCTTTTCAAGCCGCAGGCGCTGAACCCCAATGAGGCGGCCCTGATGCGGCAGGTGCCGCTGCTGACCTGTCGAATCCTCGAACCGCTGCGCGTCTTCAACACGGAAGTGGAGATGATCCGCCACCTGCGCGAGCGCTGGGACGGCACCGGCTATCCCGACGGGCTGAAGCGCGAGGAGATTCCGATCGGCTCGCGGCTGATCGCGGTCGCCGAGGCGTTCGACTCGCTGACCTGCGATCGCGCCTTTCGATCAGGACTGAGCATCGACGAGGCCCTGGGAAGACTGAAGGCGGCCGTAGGCATTCAGTTCGATCCGCAGTTTGTGCAGGTGCTCGACGATGACGTGTCCCGCGATCGCCAGCGCTGGGTCGCGCAGGTCGAGCAGGCCCGCATGAACGTGCACGCGCCGCTGCCGCTGTCCGCCTGAGGTCATGCCAGCACCGCACCGTAGACGGAAATCGTCTCCGCGGCGCACCGCGACCATGAGAATCGTTGTGCCTGCCGAACGCTGGCCGCACAGCGCTCGGCGCGCCAGGCCGCGTCCTCGGCGACACGACGCATCGCCTCGGTCCACGCCGCGGTCGATTCCGGCGGCAGCAACACGCCCGCGCTGCCGACCACCTCCGGCAGCGACGCGGCGCTGGACACGATGACCGGCGCCGAACAGGCCATCGCCTCCAGCGGCGGCAGCCCAAACCCCTCGTAAAACGTCGGCCAGACCAGCGCCGTGCACCGGGAATACAGAGCCGAAAGCGGCTGGTCGTGGAGGTAGCCCAGCAGCCGCACATCGCTCGAAAGGTCGCGCTGCGCGAGCAGCGCGCGGATGCGCTCGGCTTTCCAGCCCCAGGGTCCAACGATCACCAGCGGATGCTCGCGGCGGATCGCCGGCGGCAGGGCCGCGAAGGCGTCCAGCAAGCCGGGGAGGTTTTTGCGCGGCTCCAGCGTCCCGACGTACAGGAAGTACCGTTCGGGAATGGCCAGCTCGCGCAGAATCGCGGCACGCTGTTCGAGCGTGCGGCGTCTGCTGTCGTCGGCGGGGTCGGGCGTGAAGAACGCGGACCGCGGCGCCTGGTACGTCACCGTGATTCGTTCGCCCGGCAGGCCGAGATGCTGGATCATCTCGCGGCGGGTGAATTCAGAGGCCGCGATGAAGTGGCGCGTCTGGGCCAGGCCCGCCCGAAAATCGCGCTCATACCAGCGGACCCGGTCGGCGGGGTGCCAATTCGGGTGCAACACGACCGAGAGGTCGTGAATCGTCGTCACGGTCGGCAGTCCGCAGCGCACCGGGATGTGATTCGGCTCGTGGTACAGGTCGTAGCGGCCGCGCGTACACCAGCGGAAGTAGGCTCCGTATCCGGTCTGGATCAGCGACCGCAGCCACCACGGTTTGCGGCCGCCGCCGACGTCCTTCGGGTCAACGGGCGTTGAAGTCGGGCCGGCTGGAGCGGTCAGCGCCGAGCGCCAATCCCCGCGGCGCACATGCGTGAAAACGAACGGATGCAGTGAGACGCGGAAGCGGTTGAATTCAGCCTCGGGCAGGTGCAGCAGCAATTGCGCAATGTAGTTCCCGACGCCGGTGCGGGTACGCCGCAGCGGGCGGTCGTCAAGCACCACGCGCAGCGCAGATAGGTCCGCTCGCGGCATGTGCACGCTATACGCGCTTCGCCGGCGGGATTCAAACGGCGATGCGCTGTCGGTCGTCGCGATCTACGCTTTGGCCGGGTCTGTGTTATTCGACCAACGCGCCGCCAAAGGCCCACGTCGCGGCGAACAGACCGACCAGCAGCGCCACCAAAGCAGCCCAGAACATGCACGACTCCTTTCCAGCAGGTTCAGGTGGCCGGCCGACCGCGGGCCGCGCACCCTCGTGCGAAGTGTATCGGCAGAAGCTCGCGCGGGCACACTGTCCCGGCTTCCAGCGGTCGCGACGGACAGGCCGTCCTTGCGGCGGGTACGTATAATGATTGCCGTGAGCACGCGCACACCCCACTTCAGGCGACGGCCGCGGCACGCGTGGCTGTACGCGTTGCCATCCGGCGAGTTGCCGCGCGCGGTTATCTGCGCCGGAGTCGAGTACACGCTGGTCGAAACGTTCAAGCACGATTTCTTCGCCGCGACCGGGTTGTACCGCGGTCCCGGCGGGCTGGCCGTGCTGAAACTGGGGCGAACCAGCGACCTGTGGTGCCTTCCCACGCGCTGGATCGGACGCTTTCTGGCCGGGCGCGAAGCTTGGATGTATGAGCGACTGGACGACCTGGCGGGGGTTCCGCGGTTTCTCGGGCGGGTCGGTCGGCAGGGGCTGATGCACGCGTTCGTTCCGGGGCACCCGCTGGGGCGCGACGAGAGAGTCTCGGATGCGTTTTTTGAACAGCTTTCGGAGTTGCTCGCGGCGATCCACGCGCGCGACTTCGCGTACGTCGATCTGAACAAGCGACAGAACATTCTCGTGGGCGATGACGGACGGCCATATCTGATCGACTTTCAGATTTCGCTGCACGCGCCGCGACAGGGTCCGCTCGGTGGCCGGCTGGGGCGCTGGCTGCTGCGGCGGTTTCAGCAGGCCGACTGGTATCACACGCTCAAGCACAAGCGGCGGCTGCGTCCGGACCAACTGACGGCCGCGGAGCGGCAGCGCGTCGAGCGGCTCAGTTTCTGGATACGGATTCATCGCGTGCTGGCGGGGCCGTTCACACGCGCTCGGCGGCGCGTGCTGAAACGGCTGGCGGCCAGCGAAGCCGTGGCGGTAGCGGGTTCGTCAGCGAAGTAGTGCCGCCGGAGTAGGCGAGGTGATGGGCCGGCCGTTGGGCCGGACCCACAGTCCAACGGCAGAACGCGGTGAGTAGGTCAGCGGGTGTGCGCCCGGCTTGCGGATCGCGCCGGCTGATCCTGGCGCCGTCGGTGTGAGCCAGAGTTTCACGCAAGGGAGCCAGCAGCATGGCGGCGGCAGTCGATCCTGGCTTGATTGAGCGGTTTCGTGCGGGCCTGGAGGCCGGTCTTCGCGGCGATGCGCGCATTCGAAGCGTGCTGCGAGATGACCGCCCCGACGGCACCGTGCTGGCGACGCGTTTCGAGGTCGCCCCCCAACTCTGGATTGAGCTATGCCTGCGACCGCACATCCCGCAGGTCCGCGCGGGAATCGTGACCGACAGCCGCTGGCTGAGCGAAGACCTCGAACAGCTCATCGAGGACAGCGGTGACACCATGAGCGAGTTCCTGGAGCTGGGCTTCGAGGAGGCGGGTCTGAGTTGGCCCGCTCCGCCGGTGGAACACTATCGCGAGCAGGGCAAGTACTTCTATTTCTCGACCGGGTTGGAACTTAGGGATTCGTCCGAACTGGCCGACCCGGCCATCGCCGACCGCGTTCGCAGAATGTTCGAGGGATACTACCACGCGTTCCGACCTGCGATCGCGAAAGCGGGCAGCGCCTGAACGGGCGCGCTCCGCGCCCCCGCCTGAGCCGGCACGGCCCGCCCGATGCGAGCGGCGAGTTCCACCGCCCGCGACCTGCGCCGGGGCGAATCGCGCTGGCCGAGCCGTACCCGGCGGGGTACATTCCGCGCCAGTGTCATGGCCGCATTGGCGAGTGGAACTTGTGACACCGCATCTGGAAAGGCGCATATGCAACGGGCTTGGAAGTTCGCGTGGGCGGCGCTGCTGCTGATTCCTACCGTGGGCTGTGGCGGCGCCAATCGCATTGTCGGTCACGAACTGACGGAGCGCGGCAACTGGTTCGGCGAGCTGGGAATCACCGGGCACCTCAACAAGATCACGATTGAGGGTCGTTCAGAGCTTCGCAAGCTCTCCGTCCTCGGCGACGGCAACGAGGGGACGGTCGAGGACGGCGCGCTGCTGGGCAAGGTCGAGATCTGGGGTGAGAACAACATGGTGGAGGTCCCAGCGAAGCTGAAGGTGCGCATCAACATCAGCGGAAGCGGCAGCCGCGTGGTGCAGCGCGCGCCCGGCGGCGCGCCGGCCGAGCCGATCATCACCCCGATTGAAAACACCGAGTACGAACCCATGGAGCCGGTCCAGCCGGAGAC
>CAYOHG010000162.1:0-7139 GCA_964403685.1 uncultured Planctomycetales bacterium | reverse complement strand
GGGCAAGAGCAGCACCGCGGCCAAGATTCCAATCAGGGCGCCCACCATTAACCAATCGACGATCGCATTCGTTTGATTGGCCCGCCAGATCATGCGCAGACCGCCGAATGCAATAATCAGATGCATCAGCCAGCCACCCGTCCGGCCAACGTGACGTTGTACCGCGCTCACTGCGCGGCGAAGCTCGTTGCGGCCGGACACGGCCCGGGACTCGATTTCGTCCCGATTGGAGGTATAGAGCGCCGGATCGAGCAGGCACTCGTTGAGCTCGCGCGGCTCAAATGGAACCGCCAGCGGTTCGATCGGCTCGCTCACCGCTGTGCGCCGCAGCCAGACCGCTCTGCCAAACTGTTTCCGTTCCACCAGCCAAGTCAGCAGGTACGAATGCAGGTCGGAACGCTCCACAAACTCCGGGTGCCCCAAAGCAGCCCGGATCGTGTCGACCGTCAGGGGCAACGCGATTTCAAGCATGGCATCGGCGACCCGGGACTTCGCGCGGCGAATTCGCCATAGCGCAACCGCGAGTACGCCGGCAAACACCAGCACCCCCGCCGCGACCGCCGCGGCAACACCGCCGGCCGCGTGAACCAACGCAACCGCGATCACCAGAGAACACACCAGAAACGTTCCGACCACGATGGCGAGGATCACTCGGGGCAGTCGCTGTGAGGCTGAGGGTGCGGCTTGGGAAAGGTCGATTTCAAGGAACGCGGGATGGTCGCCGTAAGTCGGCGCGGCGCATGCCGCGGCCGTGTCGCCTGATCTGTACTGAGGTTCATACACCAGCAGTATCCCGACGCCTCGCGTGGGTAGTCTACCCGGCCGCAGTTCGGGAGATAGCGGGGAATCTAACGGGCGATTTGCAGCCTGCGATGCAGCGGAGCCGCCCGGTGGCGGCGCGGCGCTGTTCAGTGCCCTTCGCGCGCCAGGTTGCGATTCCAGCTCGGGATTTCAACCACGACATCCGACGAGCCGTTCGGCACGCACTGGCAGCCCAGCCGGGATTGCGCCGTCAGCCCGTAGGCCTCGTCGAGCTGGTCCTCCTCCTCGTCCGTTGGAGGATTGCACGATTCCAGTCCCTTGCGGACGATGACGTGGCACGTGCTGCATGCGCATACGCCCCCGCAGGCGTGGTCCAGCTCGATGCCGTGTCCCATGCAGATGTCGAGGATGCTGCCGGGCAGGCCGTGGTCTTCATAGGGCACGCGGGCGGGGTCGATCTCGAGCACATGCTCTTTCTTGTGCTCGTCGATGATGGTGAGCTTGTATTTCTGGGCCGGCGGCTTGACACCCTGCCCCGAGATATAGGGATTCTGACCGGCCATGTTCCGTCCTCAATTCGACCGTCGCTGGCGGCGTGTGTCCGCCCGCGCCCTGTTTACTTGGGACTCGTCCGCAGCGCCTCGCGAATCCCGATCTCCGCCAGCCGCAGCGTGCTGCGTCCGAACTCGCTCAGCCGCGCGTGCAGCGCGTCGAGGTCCTTGATCGCGGGCGCCGCGGCGCGCAGCTCCGCGATCTCGCGCTCGATCCGGGCACGCTCGCTCGGCTCCAGCCGCGCCCCGTGCAGGGCCAGCATCTGCTCGGCCTTGACCGTATCGAACTGCACCTGGTTGAGCAGGTCGATCCGTCGATGAGCGTCGATGTCCTGCCGCGCGTGAAGCAGGCTCTCCTGCATCACGCGCGTGACCTCCTCGCGCGTCAGGCCGTGATTGGGGATGACCTGAATGCCCGCCGCGCGCCCGCTGCGCGTCTCGCGGGCCGAGACGTTGAGAATCCCGTTGGCGTCCAGCAAGAACGCCACCTCCAGCTTGGGAATGCCCGCGGGCATCGGCGGCAGGTCGCGCAGCTCGAATTCGGCCAGCTTGCGGCAGTCGCGGGCCAGCTCGCGCTCCCCCTGAAGCACCGTCAGCCGAATGGCGGTCTGTCCGTCGACGAAGGTGGTGAAGTGCTCGACCGCGCGGCACGGAATGGCCGAGTTCCGCATGATCAGCTTGCCCATCGCGCCGCCCAGCGTCTCGATGCCCAGCGATAGCGGCGTAACGTCGAGCAGCAGCATGTCCAGCGGCGCGCCGGCCAGGATCGATGCCTGGATCGCGGCGCCGATGGCCACAACCTCGTCGGGGTTCAGCGCGGTATACGGCTCGATCCCGAAGAACTCCGCCACCCGCCGCCGAATGGCCGGCATGCGCGTGGCCCCGCCCACCAGGATGACACGATCGAGCTGCGCGGCCGTGAGCCGCGCGTCGCCCAGCGCTTGGGCACAAGCGGCGAAGGTGCGATCGACCAGCGCGGCGCTGAGCCGCTCGAATTCCTCGCGGGCGATCTCCCGCCGATAGGTGCGGCCGGCTCCGAGGTCAAGCTCAAGCGTCGCCTGCGAATAGTCCGTCAGGCGGACTTTTACCTGTTCGGCGAACGAGCGCAGCGCCTGCTTGATGGTCGGCGTGTCGATCTGGAGGTGGAATTGCGCTTCGACTTCGCGCTGCACCAGCGTGATGATCACGCGATCGAAATCGTCGCCGCCGAGGTGCGTGTCGCCCGCCGTGCTCAGGACCTGAAAGACGCCCTGCTCGATTCGCAGGATGGAAACGTCGAACGTACCGCCGCCGAGATCGTAGACCGCGACGGTTTCGCCGCCGGCCGCATTATCGAGATCGGCCCGGGCGGGTTGGTCGACCCCGGACGACTCGTGGCACGACCGCATGGGCAGTCGGATCGGGCCGGCGGCAGTGTTCGACTGCTCAGCCGATCCGCCGGCGCCGGCGTCGAGCGCGGATTCGAAGGATTGGTTTCGCGCGGCGGCCCGCAGACCCAGTCCATACGCCAGGGCCGCGGCGGTCGGCTCATTGATGATGCGAACGACCTCCAGGCCGGCGGCTTCGCCGGCCAGCCGGGTCGCCTGTCGCTGAGCGTCGTCGAAATACGCCGGCACGGTGATCACCGCGCGTCGCACGGGACGCTTGAGGTGCGTTTCGGCCCGCTTCCTGAGGGTCCGCAGGATGACCGCTGAGATTTCCTCGGGCGTATAGGGCTGACCGTCGATCACGACCTGAAGCGTTTCACGCAGGCCGGGCCGGACCGCGTAAGCCAGAAACGGCAGCTCGCGCTCGATGTCGGCCAGGCCTTTGCCGATCAGCCGCTTGATCGAATACACCGTTGCGCGGGGGTTCTCGACCGCATGATTGCGGGCGGACCAGCCGACGTTTATCACGGGCGTCTCGCCCGGGCCCGCTGGAATCACCCCGATCACCGACGGCAGCCGCCCGTCGCCATCTTCGTCGCGAATCAGCTGCGGGCCGCGCTCGTCGGCATACGCCACCAGGGAAAAGGTGGTTCCCAGGTCGATGCCCACGATAACGTCAGACGTGCTCATGTCGGCGCGCTCACCTCGCCGCGCAGGCGCTGAAAGTAGCGGATGCTGTTCAGCCGCTCGCGCAGCGCGCCGCGCAGCGGCTCGTCGCCGGGAAGCTGCCGGGCAAGCTTGGCGATCGCCTCCGATAGCTCTCGATAGCGGCCTTCAACGCGTGCCCGCAGCGTTTCGATCACCGCGGCGTCGCTGTCCGCGCGGGTCTCGTCCAGCTCCTCGCGCAGCGAAAGCGCCTCGATCAGCACGGATTGCGGCACGGATTTGTCGCCCGCGGCGGATTCGCCGCCGGAAAGCTCCAACAGATACTCGGCCCGCTGAATCGGATCGCGCAGCACCTCGTACGCCTCGTTGAGACGCGCGGAGTTCCGCAGCACGGTCTCCTGATCGGCGGGGCTGCGGTCGAGCAGCCGATCGGGATGTAGATCGCGGGCCAGGTGCAGGTAGCGGGAACGCAACTCGCCGAGGTCCAAATCGAACCTCGCCGGCAGCCCCATTACTTCGAACAACGTGCAATCGTCGACCCGATATAGCGCACGGCAGTCGCCGCAGAACAACGGGCTCTCCATCGGACGGTTGCACGACGAGCACTTGACTGGAAATCGCAGGTTCAGCATGCGGTCCTACAAGCGTCCGGGCTCACGGCACATCGCCGGCGGTCGGGGACGCGGGCGTTTCTCCGCGGCGCTGTCGAGTCGCCGAGACCGCGGACGGCCGGCGGGAAACCGCCGCACCAGACACAGCCGAGGGCGGCGGTGCTCCAAGCACCGCGGCGGAACAAGACACAGCCGAGGGCGGCTGTGCTCCAAGCACCGCGGCGGAACAAGACACAGCCGGGGGCGGCTGTGCTCCACGCGCGACACAGCCGAGGGCGGCGGTGCTCCAAACGCGGCGGCGTCACCATCCACCGAGCGCTAGGACGTGTAGCTGCTGCCGCAGCCGCAGGTGTGCTTCGCGTTCGGGTTGTTGAACACGAAGCCGGCGCCCATCAGGTTCTCCTGGTAGTCGATCACCGTGCCGTCGAGGTTGCCGACCACGAAACTCTTGAGGTCGCAGACGACGGTGATGCCCTGGGATGCGAAGACTTCGTCGGTCTCGGCAACCGGCGCGTGGGCCTCGTCCCGCAAGTCGAGCACATATTGCAGCCCGCTGCACCCGCCGCCTTTGACCCCGACAAACAGGTACATCGTCTCGGGGTAGTTGTCCTTCTTGAGAATCGAGTGAATCTGGCTGGCGGCGGCGTCGCTGAGCTGGATTCCCTTGCCCGGCTCGACTTCGCGCGCCCGCTCGCGGACGCTCTTTCCCATCGCTCGGGCCTGGGCGGTTTCCGGCGTTGTGCTCATTCACGTCTCCTGTGACGGTGCGTGGGTCATGCCGCCGCTGGCGGCGGGCTGTCAATTCGTCGTTGCGGCCGGCGTGTGGACCTCGGCCGGCCGGCTGAGCTTCTGCTTCAAATCGGCCACGGCGGCCTTGATCGCGTCCTCGGCCAGCACGCTACAGTGGATTTTCACCGGCGGCAACGCCAGCTCGCGGACGATGTCCGTGTTGCGGATTTCCAGCGCCTGGTCAAGCTTACGGCCCTTGAGCCATTCGGTCGCCAGCGAGCTGGAGGCGATCGCCGACCCGCAGCCGAACGTCTTGAACTTGGCGTCGACAATCGTCTGGTTCTCGTCCACCTGGATCTGGAGTTTCATCACGTCGCCGCACTCCGGCGCGCCGACGACGCCGGTGCCGACCCGCTTCGAGTTCTTGTCGAGCGAGCCGACGTTGCGTGGGCGCTCGTAGTGCTCCAGAATCTTCTCACTGTAGGACACCGTTGTCTCCTCGCTGTCGTTGATCGTCCGTAGCTGGTGGCAGGTTCCTTCCCGCGGGGCCGCCGCCGAGCGGTCACAGCCTCGGCTAGTGATGCGCCCACACGACCTTGCTCAGGTCGATTCCCTCCTGGGCCATTTCGTACAGCGGACTCATCTCCCGCAGCTTCCGCACGGTCCGCACGACCCGCTCGATCGTATGGTCGATCTCCGCGTCGGTGTTGAAGCGCCCCAGCGAAAAGCGGATGCTGCTGTGAGCCAGTTCGTCGCCGATCCCCAGCGCCTTGAGCACGTAGCTGGGTTCGAGCGAAGCGCTCGTGCAGGCCGAGCCGCTGGAGACGGCCACATCCGAGAACCCCATCATCAGGCTCTCGCCCTCGACGTAGGCGAACGACACATTCGCGTTCGTCGGCGTGCGCAAGGTCGGATGCCCGTTCAACTGAACCGCGTCGAGTTGCTCCATCAGGCTGGAAACGAGCCGATCGCGCAGGGCCGCGATGCGAGCCGATTCGCTCTCCATGTGTGTGCCGCACAGCTCCGCGGCCTTGCCCAGGCCGACGATGCCCGGCACGTTCAGCGTGCCGCTGCGCATGCCGCGCTCGTGCCCCCCGCCGTGCAGCACCGCTTCGCAGCGGACGCGCGGCTTCTTGCGGCGGACGTAGAGCGCACCGACGCCCTTCGGACCGTAAATCTTGTGGCCGCTGCAACTGAGCAGGTCGATCCCCATCGCTTGGACGTCGATCGGCACTTTGCCGAAAGTCTGGCAACAGTCTGTGTGGAAGAGTACCTCGCGCTCCTTGCAGAGCCGGCCGATCTCCGAAATCGGTTGCAGCGTGCCGATCTCGTTGTTGCCGTGCATGATCGAAACGAGAATCGTGTCGGGCGCCATCGCATCGCGAAGCTGGTCCAGATCGATGCGGCCGAACTTGTCGACCGGCAGAAACGTCACGCGGTAGCCGTGCTGCTCGAGGTACTGGCACGGGTCAAGGACGGCCTTGTGCTCCGTGACCTGCGTAATGACGTGCCGGCCTTTTTCGCCGTACATCGCCGCCACGCCCTTGATCGCGATGTTGTTCGATTCGGTCGCGCCGCTGGTGAAGATCACTTCCTTGGAATACGCGCCGATCAGCGCGGCGACTTGCTGGCGGGCGGCGTCCACGGCCTGCTCGGCTTCCCAGCCGAAGCGATGGCTGCGTGAGGCGGCATTGCCGAACTTCTCGCAAAAATAGGGCGTCATCGCCGCGAGGACCTGCGGGTCCATCGGGGTCGTCGCGTTGTTGTCGAGGTAGACCAATCGGCTCATTTTGCCAATACCTTCAAGCGAGTGCGTGGAGCACGTTGCACGTTGTACTGTGGATCGAAAGCCACGTCCGCGATCGACACCTTCCGCAGCGTGTCCTGAAGAAACTCGTGCACGCGCTGCAACGGCTGACGCACCGGGCACGAACGCGACAACTCGCAGGAGTCGACCGCGGGCGACGCCAGTGGCGGAGCACAACGCACCAGCCGCATGGGCCCCTCGGTCGCCTCCACCACCCGCGCCAGGCTGATGTCCGCCGGCCGCATCGCGAGCCGATACCCCCCGCTCGCCCCGCGGGCCGACCGCAACAGCCCGGCGCGCTGCAACTGCTTAAGAACGTTCATAAGCAGCGGCGACGGAATAGCAAAGACGTCGGCGATTTCCCGGGCGCTGACCACCTGGTCGCTGGCCCGCGCCAAGTGGGCCAGGGCGATGATCGCGTACTCCGCTTTTCGCGTCAGGCTAAGCATCGTCCGGGGGAATATAGCACCAAAGTAAGCCTAATTCAAGTGCTTCGATACGTCCTATAATGCTGGTGCCGCCACGCTCTTCATTACCTCTGTCGATTCGGCCAATCGACCTCGCGGGCTTCACAGCATTTACACGGAACCCGTCGCCCGGCTTAACATCCGCTTTGTAAAGATCGGTCCCGGGTCATGGGGTCGAC
>CAYOHG010000161.1:0-7168 GCA_964403685.1 uncultured Planctomycetales bacterium | reverse complement strand
TTCGCCCCGGACGAAATTCCGACCGACAGCCCCAGCCGCGTACTGAGCGCCTGGGCGACGAGAATCGCATCGCCGTCCCAGACATCGACGACCGTGTCCATCTCACGCAGGTTGACAATGCCGGGGATGAATTCGTCGGAGATGCCCTGGATGCGGTGGGCGCCGACCTTGCAACCGGTGCGCATGGTGGGCGAATTGGCCGGTTCGAGCGGGTGCACGCGGACGGCGCGGCCATTGCGGCGCAGGTAGCGTCCGACGCCCATGACCGTTCCGCCGGTCCCGACGCCGGCCACGAACGCGTCGGTCTCCAGTCCCAGGGAAGCAAGCTGCCGCTCGATCTCCGGGCCGGTCTGCTCGTAGTGTGCGTCGATGTTCACGCTGTTGTCGAACTGCCGCGGAAGGAACGCGTCGCCGCGCTCACGGGCGTACTCCTCGGTCATGCGGATGCTGCCGACGAAACCGCCCTGGTCGGCGGAAACCGGGATGATCTCAGCCCCCAGGCTCTGAATCAGCCGAACGCGCTCCTGGCTCATCCAGTTGGGCATGTAGATGCGCACGCGATATCCCAGCGCCCGGCCGATCGCCGCGAACGAGATGCCGGTGTTACCGCTGGACGCCTCGACGATGACGTCGCCGGGCTTGAGCTGCCCCGTTTCGATCGCCTTGCGCAGGATGTACAGCGCCATGCGGTCCTTGACACTGCCGGTCATATTCATCTGCTCGTACTTCGCGAACACGCGGTTCGGCCGGCCGTCCAGCCGGTACTCGATCTCGAGCAGGGGGGTGTTGCCGATCAGGGCGGCAACGTCGTCGATGCACACGTGGCGTTCGACGGGCAAGTCAGCGTTCGTCAGCATGGCGGCGGCAACCTCAGCAGCGCGACGGAAGTCAAGTGTAGCAAGTCGCGGGCGGAACGCCCAGAAACTGGGCCGCATTGTCATGCAGCAAGGCTTGTCGCGCTGGCGCGTCGAGCTCGGCCAGCGATTCGATCAGCGCGCCGGGCCGATCCTCACCCAGCGGAAAGGGATAGTCAGAGCCGAGGCAGATGCGCTGCGTGCCCATCAGGCGGATCAGCAGCCGCAGCACGTCGGCATCGTGAACCAGCGAATCAACCCAGAAGCGCGCCGGCGTGTCGCCGCGGCGCAGATAGGTTTCCGGCGGCGTCGGGTTATCGACCGCACACAGGTCGGGTCGGGCCGCGAAGCCGTGCGACACGCGTCCGAAGATGCTGCTGAACGCGCCGCCGCCGTGCGCGAAGCACACCCGCAGGCGCGGCCAGCGTTCAAAGCCGCCGCCCATCATCCAGCAGCAGATCGCCAGCGCGGTCTCGCTGGGCATGCCAACCAGCCAGGGCAGCCAGTATTTGGCCATGCGCTCCCTGGCGAGCATGTCCCAGGGGTGCACGAAGACGGCGGCGCCGAGCGCCTGAGCCGCGTCGAAGATCGGCCACAGCTCGCGGTCGTCGAGATTGCGACCATTGACGTGCGTGCCGATCTGCACGCCGGGAAAGCCCAGTCCGCCGCGGGCGGGCGGCGTCACGCAGCGCTCGAGCTCGCCGATGGCGAAATCCGCGGATTGCATCGGGATGGTGCCCAGGCCGATGAACCGATCGGGCCGGGTCGAAACCACGCCGGCGATGTGGTCGTTAAGCAGCCTGGACAGGTCGAGCGCGTGCTCGGGCCTGGCCCAGTAAGAGAACATCACCGGCAGCGTGCTGAGCACCTGCACGCCGACGTGGTCGCGATCGCAGTCTTCCAGCCGCCGGCCGGCATCCCAGCAGCGCTGATCGATGACGCGAAATTCCCGGTCGCCGATCAGCATGCGGGCCTGGCAAGGCTGATGGTGATCCAGCCGCACCCAACCCGGGCAGCCGTAGCGCTGCTCCAGGTCGGGCCACGACTCGGGCAGAATGTGCGTGTGGATGTCGATTTTCATGCCGAGCCGCTGGCGGAGCGCGTCCCGGCGCTCCGCGACTTGGCGCCCGCGCTACGGGCACGTCGTGCCGAAGACCGTCAGCAGCGCCGAGAGGTCCGCCAGGTCAATGCAGCCGCTGGCGTCGAGGTCGGCGTCCGGGTTGTAGCCCGGGTCGCCGCTGCACGTGCCAAACGCCGTCAGCATGCCCGACAGGTCGGTCAGGTCGATAACGCCGTTGCCGTCCAGGTCGCCCGGGCAACCGACCGGGTTTCCGATCGTGAAATTGCCGTCGCTCTGATCGAAGCCGGTATTCCCCTGCGCGTCACGCGCCAGCACGCGCAGGCGCGCCTCAGCCGTGTTCAGGCTGGGCACGGTCCAGGTGAAGGCACCGTCGTCGGCGGTCTGCGAGGCGATGACGGTGTCATACGATGCGCCTGAGTCGGTGGACAGCAGCAGGTCGACGTTGCTGACGGCGACGTCGTCGTCGCTGCTCCAGTTGATCGTGATCTGCTCGCCGGGCGCGAGTGCCTAGCCGCCGCGGAGGTTTCGCAGATAGGCGGTCGGATTCGCTCCGCCGAGCGGCTCGGGCACGTGCATGACGATGCAATGCAGCACGCCGGCGGCGCTGACGATGTCCTGCGACGGAATCTGGAAGATCTGCTTGTCGGGCAGCGCAGTCTGGAACGCGGTCAGCGCGTCGTCGTTGTACTGCGAGGCGGTCGCGTTCGTGTAGGACGGAATCATCACGATGTCGTTGCACATGACGGCGTTGGTGAAGGTGTAGTGCACGTTGCTGGCGCGGACGGCCGGGATACGGTAGACCGTGTAGCCCCGGCCCGTCAGCGTCGCCGCGGCGCTGTCGCAGATGTTGTCCTGCGTGGAGCCGCTGGCCAGCGGCCAGTCCGAGATGATGATCTTGTCGTCGGCAATGACCTGCATCCACATGTCGATGTGCTGGGTCGAGTCGATGCTGGTCGGGAAGGGGTCGAAGAAGGTCGTATCGACGCTCTGGAATGTCTCCCAGCGATCGTGAATCTGCGTTTCCGTCAGCGTCGGATTCTCGTTGACCACCAGCCGCGTGCAGAATGAGTTGTCCAGTGCGTCCAGGTGGTAGTTGCCGCCGCCGTGAATCAGGCCGTTGTCGTAGAACGGGTGGTGCTTGAACGTGCCGGCCCACCAGACGTTCAGCGCATCGTCGGCCGGGCGGTTGCGGTTGTAGGTGTGGTCTACCACGGCCCGCACGTTGCCTTCGTAGATGTAGCGCGGGCCGTAGTCGCGGCACCAGATCGTGTCGGTGGTGCGCACGCCGTACTGCACCCGACTCATGTTCGTGCCGAAGCTGTTCAGCGTGCTGGCGGCGGAAGACTGCTCGCTGGATGTATCGAGCACGACGTACAGGTCGGCGTCGCCCTCGTTGGTGATACGCGCTCCCATCCGCGCCAGAATGTTCTTCCAGGTCGCGTCGCCTTCCCAAGCGATCAGAATGCCCTGCATCGGCTCGTACTCGGCCACGCAGTGAATCGGACCGGTCGGCGGGGCGCTGGTGCCGCGGGCCGCGCCGTCATCGCCGGCGGCGTCGCGGAAGAGTCGCTCGATCTCGGTTTCGTAGCGCGGGATCGCGGCGCCTTCCGGGTATTCCAGTCCCGCTTGCGTCCAGATCGGGTCCTGCACCGCCCGTGCCCGAGCCGGTGAGCAGAGAATCCCCACGGCTGCCAATCCGAGCAGACCTGTGCAACGCAGCATGTAATCGTTCTCCGTGCGGGGCTCGCCCGTGCGAAAGTCACGCCTTCTCGGCGCTGTTCACCGGCAGGCGCTAGCGTACCGGCCGGCGCGATCCGACTCAACTCAAAGCCGCGCGCTCACAGACTGGCAGGGGCGGTTCCGATTGGTCACGCGGGTAGCAAACGCCGCACCGCGCCTGTATAAGTCCGCTTGGTCGCGCGAAATCCGCCGGCGGCGAGCGAACGACCGGCGGTTTCCCAACAGATGCGAGTCCCACTCGCTGCCAGAGTCACCCGGAGGACACCATCGTGGTCGTTGGCGAGATTCTCGAAGAAGTCCAACTCGTGGTTATCGGCGGCGGCCCCGGCGGATACGTCGCGGCCTTTCACGCCGCCGATCATGGCGTACAGACCGTGCTGATAGACGAGAATCCCATGCTCGGCGGCGTCTGCCTGCGCGAAGGGTGTATTCCGTCGAAGGCGCTGCTGCACGTGGCCCACGTCATTCATGACGCCGAAGAGGCGCAGTCCTTCGGCGTGACCTTCAAGCCGCCGACGATCGACGCCGCCAAGGTGTTCTCCTGGAAGCAGGGGGTTGTGGACCGGCTTTGCGGAGGCATCAGCACACTGGCCAGGAAGCGCAACGTGCGAGTGATCCAGGGCCGGGCCGCGTTCGAGGACTCCAAGACCATCCGCATCGACGCCGCCGGGGGTCTGTCGCGGTTGAAGTTCAAGAATGCGATCATTGCGACCGGGTCGCGGGCCAAGCGCCTGCCCGAAGCGCTGATTCCGCGTGACTGCTGCGTCGACGCCGGCGGCGCGCTGGACCTGAAGATGGTGCCGGGCAGCCTGCTGGTCGTCGGGGGCGGCTACATCGGGCTGGAGCTGGGGCAGGTGTACGCTTCGCTCGGCAGCAAGGTGACCGTGATCGAAGTGCTCGATCGCATTCTCACCGGAGCCGACGACGACCTGCTGCGGCCGCTGGCGGCCCGGCTCGCCCGGCAGTTCGAGGCGATTCACACGGGCGTGAAGCTCGAATCCGCAAAAGCCACCGGCGCCGGCGTCGAGGTCAGCTACAGCAAGGGCGGCGAGAAACTCAAGCAGGTCTTTGATCGCGTGCTCGTCTCCGTCGGCCGGCAGCCAAATACGGACGGCATTGGGCTGGAAACGACCAAGGTCAAGGTGAATGAGCGCGGCTTCATCGAAGTAAACGAGCAGCGCCAAACGACCGACAAGCGCATCTACGCGATCGGCGACGTGGCGGGCGATCCGATGCTTGCGCACAAGGCCTCGCACGAGGGCTTGATCGCGGCGCAGGCGATTGCGGGGCTGAAAGTCGCCTACGACAAGAAGGCGATTCCCGCCGTCGTCTACACCAGCCCGGAAGTCGCCTGGTGCGGCCTGACCGAGACGGAGGCGAAAGCAAAGGGACTCAAGATCAAGGTCGGCAAGTTCCCCTGGGGCGCTTCCGGCCGCGCGATTGCGATGGGCCGGCCCGAGGGGCTGACCAAGGTGATCGCCGATGAAACCAATCGCCGCATACTTGGCGTCGGGATCGTCGGCGAGCATGCCGGCGATCTCATCAGCGAGGCCGTGCTGGCGATGGAGATGGGGGCGGTGCCCGACGACCTGGCGCTGACCGTACATCCGCACCCAAGCATCTCCGAGACGTTGATGGAAGCCGCCGAAAGCGTGTTTGGGAAATCCGTGCACGTAGCGCGCTAAGAGGGTTGGCGCGCATGGCAACTCGAACGCTCCTGCCTGCTCTCGCCGCGCTGGCTGCGCTCACCGTTGGTTGCCAGGGCCCCGCGCGACCGGATTCGCCCACCTCGCGCGGCGCGGCTTCGCCGGCGCCAGATCGACCCGCGCCGACGGATTCGGCCAGCGCCGCCGGCGGACTACACGCGTCAATCGGACCGCGCGGCATTGTCGTGCGCTTCCCGGACGAATCGGAGCTTGTTTTTCGGCACGGGCAGATAGTCGCCTGGCGCAGTGGCAGCGACGTGAATCACGCGGACGCCGCGGGCCTGGGTCCGTGGCCCGTACCGCTTCACGAGGCCTGGGAACGGCGAACCGACGCACCGGTGGGATTCGACGACCCGGCGCATTTCGCAGGCTGGGGTTCGAGGATTGAAGCGCGGCAATCGCTGGATGAGGCGAGCGCTGCGCGCGTTGTGATTTCTGCGGCGCGGCGCTATCGCGAGCCCGCCGGCGACGGCGGCACCGTCGCGGCGGCCGGCTATGCCCAGCATTCGTGGCGCTACGCGATCTACGCGGACGGACGGGTCTACCTGTCTGTGGCGAGTGACAGTCGAGATCGGCCCTGGGCCGCCGACCGCGTGGGCTACGCGCTGGCGCTTAACGCCCGCGCCGGCCTGGCGGTTGGCGACTCGGCCGCCAGCGGAAAGCCGCGCGACGCGGCCGCCTGGGTTGTCCTGTGTGATCAGCACGAGCGCGCGCGGCTGCTCTGGGCGCCTTTCCGCCCCGAGCTGGGCCGCAGACGCATGGAGCTGCTCGCTGACGACCCCGCGCGGCACGCCGTACTGCTCGGCGATCAGCCCGCGGCCCCGCGCGTCAGCGCCGCGCACCTGCTCATCCTTGGGGCCGGCCTGCTGCGTGACGCTCGAATGCCCGACACGCTCGCGCGCGACTATCAGCAACCTGCGCAATTGCACTTTGACGTCGGGGGCGTGCGCGCCGGCGTGAACGGCGACGTGAATAGCGACGGTTTCAATGAAGCCGAAGGAACGTACGAACTGCAACCCGACGGGGGGCTGGTACGCGTGCGGATCGATCCGGCGGGAATTCTCCGCCGCGGGCTCCGGCTGCGCCTGCATGACGTAAACGGTCGCGCGGTAGCGGCGTCGATCGAGGGCCGGGTGCTGTCCGGTGCGGCGTATGATGAGGCGGGCGAAACGGCGCTGCTGCTGCTGCCCGACGCGCTGGATCAGCCGGCCCGGCTGGAGCTGCACCTCGGCGGACGGCGCGCGACACGCGCATGGCCGTGATCGCCCGCGAGTCGCTGGGATCGAGCGCCGCATGCAAGCGCGTTTGCCTTGACGACGTCCGACCGCGCTCCTAGCATCCAATTGCCGCTGTTTCCGCTTGTGTGTCGAGGTGTCCGCCGATGGGTTTGTGCGGTCGCTGCAAGAAGGCGCAGGCCACTTTTCACGCCTTTCACATCAGTCCGACCGGAGAGAAATCGGAGCGGCACCTGTGCGAGCAGTGTGCCGTGGCCGAGGGGCTGGTGCAGGTCCACAAGCCCGAGTTGCAGAACGAGATTGTCACCGGCATGGTCGCCTCCAAGGCGACGGTCGCGGGCGCCAGCGCCGTCTGCGGCGAGTGCCAGATCAGCTTTCTGGAATTCCGCAACCAGGGGCTGCTGGGCTGCCCGGCGGATTATGACTCCTTTCGCGAGTTGCTGATGCCGATCATCGAGCGGGCCCACGACGGCGCCCGGCATCACCGCGGCAAATCGCCCGCCGCCGCTGCCAGCGCCGACACGGTGATCGTCTGGACGCAGAATGCCGACT
>CAYOHG010000160.1:0-7174 GCA_964403685.1 uncultured Planctomycetales bacterium | reverse complement strand
AAATCCCAGTGTCCGGTGACGCTGTCAGCCAGCGCCAAGGGGGCCGTTGCCAGCAAAATGGCTGGCGCGGCGGTGCGGAAACGTCGCAGCATGCTCTTTCCCTCCAGAATCGAATTCACGGAAACAAGGCTGTCGGCGCCCGGCGGCGCCGATCAGAAACTCTGGGTGCAGCCGGGCCGGCATCAGGGCAGTTCGATGTACCATTCCTCGACGTCGGCGGCGCCGCGGCTGTAAGGTCCAGTGACGAAGCGGTGGTGCAGGCCTGGATACAAGCGGTCCCAGCCTTCGGGCGGATCCTGCCAACTGTCCAGATAGGCGTCGATGATCCGGGTGCTGCGCGGAAACCAATTGGCGTGCCCGTCCATAAAGCCGATGTTCATGCCGTTGGGCGCGTGGTTGTCGCTGCCATCGGGCCAGTTGTTCAGGTTGACGTCGCCGTTTTCGATGCCCTGATCGTTATCGAGCAGCAACAGCGTCAGATGCTGCTTGCTGGCGGTGTTCAGCTTCTTGACCACGTCGCGCTCCTGGCTGGTGCCGACGTAGTACCACTCGTCGTCCTCGGACTTGCAGAGTTGATCGTTGGCCGTCGGCCAGCGGGCGCCGTCGACGTCGGTGCCGTCGAGGTACCGGCTTGGGCCGTCGTACCAACCCCACACTTCATAGCTGTGGCCACCGGTATCGTCCTGGCCGTGGTCGGCGGGGTAGACGAGGTCCTTGAGCACCGGGCGGTGGTAGCGCGCCGGACTGGGCGGCAGCCACTCGTTCTCGCGGATGCGATTGATCGTCTCCGGGCAGATCGCGATGTCCGGGTCTGGCAGGTACTGCGGGAAAATATGCGCCAGGCTGTCGTCGCCCGTATCGATCGACTCGATGAACACGCCGCAGGGATGCTCTTCCGCGCGCATGATGCAGGCCGTATTCATCTGCCGGATGTTCGAGGCGCACTTCATCCGCCGCGCCTGGGCGCGCGCCGCCCGCAGCGACGGAAGCAGGATCGAGATCAACAGCGCGATGATCGCGACAACGACGAGCAGCTCGATCAAGGTGAACGCACGGCGGCGAATCAGCATTGCCAAGGCTCTCCTTCAGCCATGGAAACGCTACCGTGGGAGTTTGGTCGCGGCGTTATTGCAGCGCAAAGTATGCCAGTGAGGAGCGCAAAGATCCGGTGTGTGCGCCGCGCGGAGCGGCCCGGCACTCCATCCAGTCGCGCGCCGACGACGAACGCTATTCGCGCCCGTGCAGCATCTTCTTCATCAGCGGCGTCAGCGGCAGCAGCAGCAGCCCGGCCACGACCGAGGAGACCACGAAGAGCATGAAGAAGTCGGCCTGGCCGCCGAAATTCCACGGCAGTTTGACTTCGCCGCGTTCGATCGCCTCGACATAGCTGGCGAGGTATCCGCCGGCCAGGTGCGCGATGAAGCTGGACACGAACCAGATGCCCATCAGCAGCGAGACGAAGCGCACCGGGGCCGCCCGCGTCACGAAGGCCAGCCCGGTCGGCGAGAGACACAGTTCGCCGACCGTGTGCCAGAAATAGGTCATGATGAGGAAGAACATCGAGACCTGCGCACCGGAGGCGGCGAGCTTCCCGCCGAACACCATGAATACGTATCCGAATCCCAGGAACAGCAGCCCCAGCGCGATCTTGATCGACTGCGTCGGGTCCATGTTCCGCCGGCCCAGCGAGGACCAGATCCCCGCGAACACCGGCGAGAGCAGCAGAATGCAGACCGGGTTGACGAACTGGAACCACCCCGCGGGCACTTCCCAGCCGCCCACCATCCGGTCGGTCTTCTGGGCGGCGAACAGGTTGAGCGAGGTGCCGGCCTGTTCGAACGCCAGCCAGAACATGGCATTGAACAGCATGAAGATGAAGATGCAGGCCGTCGGGCCTTTCTCACCCGGTTTCTGAATCGCCACGAACCAGCCGGTCGCGATCACCAGCGCGATGACGACCGCGAGCGTGATGGCGTAGCCGATCGTCGGGCTGCTTTCCAGAAGCTGCGTGATCGACTGATTGGCACTGCCCAGTACGCGATAGTGAAAGGCCGCCGCGAACAGCGCCGACAGCCCGACGCCGGTCAGCAGAAAAAGCGGTGCCACGCCGCCCTTGCCCGGCGGCGGATCGCCGATTCCCCGCAGATACTCGGGCCGACCAAGCTGATAGATGCCCATTCCTGACAACATGCCGACCGCGGCGGCGCCGAAGCCCCAGTGCCAGCCGATCTTCTCGCCCAGATAGCTGCAGATGAGCTGGCCCAGGAAAGCCCCCAGGTTGATGCCCATGTAGAAGATCGCGAAGCCCGCGTCGCGGCGCGGATCGTGCTCACGGTAGAGCTGCCCGACCATTACCGATACGCTCGGCTTGAAATGACCCGTGCCGATTACAATCAGCGCCAGGCCGAAGATGAACACCGACATGCCGAGATCGCTGTGGTTCAAGTCGCCGATCCCGGTCAGTCCGAGCACAATGTGGCCCGTCGCGATCAGCAGCCCCCCCACCAGCATCGAACGGTGCGTCCCGATCAACTTGTCCGCAATAATCCCGCCCAGCACCGGCAGCAGGTACGCCATCCCGCCGTACCAGCCCATCAGGATGCTGCCTTCGGCATTCGACCAGCCGCGGCCGGCGTTCGTGTGGCTGATGGATGCGACCAGGTAGAGGATCAGGATGGCCTTCATGCCATAAAACGAGAACCGCTCCCACATCTCCACAATGAACAGGAGGTACAGGCCGCGCGGATGCCCGACCGGCACGTCGGCGGCGACTGGCGACACGGGCGCGGCGCTCGCCGGGCTGCTCTGCTGCTGATTCATCTCGAATCCTCGTTGCCTCGCGGAATCGCGGACCGAAGTGCAGCAGCATAACGCCCGAGCAGGCGGCAAACCACACGACCACGATTGGTTGATTTCAAACGAGTTGCGCCCGGCTTCCGCCGAACAGCGGGCCCCGCATCCCGCACTCGGGTCGGGATGCTCGGCCGCTTAGACGACTTCGACCGGCCCAGGCGGCGACACCGACACTACCCCCGCAGCCCGCAGCACGGCCAGCAGCCCCTCCGCATCTGCCGTGCTGAACGCGCCGACCGCGTGGCTGTCCAGATCCAGCACGCCCCAGCAGCCGGCGTCGTCGAGCAGCGGCACCACCGCTTCCGAGCGATCCAGCGGGTCGCACGCGATGTAGCCGGCCCCCAGCGCCGCGACATCCCGCACGATCAGGCTTCGCCGCGAGAGAAAGCTCCGCCCGCACGCGCCGTTCAGCCCGATCGGCGAGCACGCCGGCTTGTTGCGGCAGTATTCCAGAACAAGGGCGCCGACCGCGGTGCGATCAGACCCCGCCGGCAGCGCCGCGCCCGTGGCATCGGCGGTAACGTAGCAGCCCACCCACGACACGCCGGTCGGATGCAGGTGATCCCACAGGCAGTCAATGACGCGGCGCATTCGCGCCGCGCGATCGCCGCCGGCGTCAAGGCACTGGAGCATCGCGTGATACGGTCGCGCCGCCATCCCGAAAGTATACGCACGATCGCTGGGCGAAGGTGGAGGCCCAACGGCGATCCGGCCCCGGCTCAATCCTTCAGGAAAATCCGTGCCGAAACCGGCCGATGGTCGGAGCCGCGTCCGACGCCCGTGTGGCTCTCGCAGGCCGACCAATGGTGCGTGAGAAAGATGTGATCCAGCCGGATGCCCGGCACGTAGCGCAGCAGCGACAACACCGGCCACGTGTCGCCGCGCCCCGTGCCGGCGATTTCGTGCGCATCCGTCAAACCGGCCCGTCGCAGCGCCGCCGCGTACGGGCTCTCGTTCGTGAAGTTGAAGTCGCCGCAGGCGACCGCCGGCAGCGGCTCGCGCGCCAGAAGCTGCGCCAGGTCGGCCGCCTCGCGCCGCTGAGCGGCGATGGCCGCGAGAGACGAGGGCGAACGCAGGTGAATGTTGTACAGGGCGATTGACCGGCCCTGCCAATCCAGCACGAAGCGCGCCTGCGGCAGCGGCGGCGAGCCGATCGGCAGGTTGAAATCCGCGGGCTCCAGCAGCGGCAGACGTGAATACAGCGCCAAGCCATAGGAATCGTTGCGCGGCAGGGTGCAGACGTGCGGATAGCGCTCCGCCAGCGCCGCCAGCGCAATGCGATGCCACCGCGGCGTGTACTCCTGAAGCAGAATCACGTCTGCATCGCTGGCCAGCAGCTCAGCGATGATTTGCGCTGGCGAGCGCGCCTCGCGAAACACATTGGCGCTGACCACGCGCAGCGCCTCCGCCGGACACGCGGGCGCCGCCGGTCGGCTCGCCGCGACGATCAGCGGCGCGAGGCCGAGCAGGGCCGGCGGCAGCAGCAGCGCTGCGAGCACACGCTGTCGGATGACGACGGCCAGCAGCGACAGGCCCAGCAGGCCCACTCCCAGGTGAAAGGCGAAGGTCCGCAGCATGAAGGACAACCACAGCGCCAGCGCGTACGCCGCACTGCCGCTCTGCGAATCCGTCGAGAGCAGCAGTGCCAGGCCGGCCGCCACGTACGCGAGTACGGTCGCCGCGCCCAGGCCGCGCGTCAGCGCCCGGCGCCAGTCGAGCAGCTCCGCGCGTGTGCCGAGGGGTGAAATCGAAAGCCGGCGAGGATTGGTTGCGACGGCGGGTTCCATATCTACGTCTATACTCCCCAGATCGGTGCCGGTTCGGCCGCGGGTTGATCGGTTCCGTGCCGGTTGCATGCTCGGCCGCTCCTCTGCGAATCGCGGCAAGGTGCCTCGGCGACGCTGCAAGGTCCGCAAATGCTGTTGTTTACCCCCTTTCGCGCCCTACCGCGCAGGCCCCGCGGGTTGGCGGGAGCCCTGGTGGGGTTTCTCGGCGGTTGCGAGTCTGCCCTGCCACCGCCGGACAACGATCTACTTTCTGTCGGTTTGGAGCTGGTCGCAGCAGGGCTCACGGCACCGGTGCACGTCGCGGCACCGGACGATGGCGGCGGCCGGCTGTTTGTCGTATCGCAGCCGGGACTCATCCAGATCGTCACAGCGGACGGAGCGCTGCTCGAGCAGCCTTTTCTGGACATCCGCGGCCAGGTCGTGCCGCTGGTCGAGTCATACGACGAACGCGGGCTGCTGAGCCTGGCGTTTCACCCGGATTTCGCAGCGAACCGGCGCTCGTTCGTCGCCTACAGCCGACCCGACCCCAGCGGCGCGTTCGACTCGTACGTGCGCATCGCCGAATTCACCGTAGACCCGCACGATGCGAACCGCGCCGACCCCGCCTCTGAGCGCGTTATCCTTGAGGTCGCCAAGCCCGGTGACAATCACAACGGCGGGCAGCTCGCCTTCGGACCCGATGGATTTCTTTACCTCAGTATCGGCGACGGCGGAGGCGCGGGCGACGAGGGCGCCGGGCACACGCCCGGCGTGGGCAATGCCCAGGACCGCTCGAACCTGCTCGGGAAGATCCTGCGGATCGACGTCGACGCCGCCGAGCCGTACGCAATCCCTGAAGCCAATCCCTTCGTCACGGACCCGGCCGCGCGGCCCGAGATCTGGGCCTACGGGCTGCGAAACGTCTGGCGCTTCAGCTTTGACGATCGCGCCGGCGGCAGCGGCCGGCTTTTCGCCGGCGACGTCGGCCAGAACCTAACCGAGGAGGTCAATCTCATCGTCGCCGGAGGCAACTACGGCTGGCGGCTTCGCGAGGGACGGCACTGTTTCGACCCGGATTCGCCGCTGACGGCGCCCGATGATTGCACGCTGACGGCGGCGGACGGCGCCCCGCTAATCGACCCAATCCTCGAATACTCGCACGCGGACGGAACGTCGGTCATCGGCGGATTCGTCTACCGCGGCGCGCGCTTGCCCGGACTCGTTGGACAATATGTCTTTGCCGATTTCACCGGCGGCTTTCTGGCGTCCAACGGCCGGATCTTCGCGGCTCAGGAATCCTCGACGGGCGAATGGTCCTTCCGTGAAATCCGCATGGCAGGTCGCGAATCCGGGCGGATCGATCGCTACATCTACTCCCTGGGACAGGACGCCGACGGCGAGTTGTACCTCGTCACCAACAGCGTGCCCGGCCCGACCGGCGACGGCGGCGAGGTGTACCGAATCGTGCCATCGGCGGACCCGCCGTGAGCCGCGCCAGCTCGCGCTGGGCGGCAACGATCGTCTACGACGGGACCTGTCCATTCTGTCGGTCGCAGATGCGGTTCATTCAGCGGGCGGACCGCGCCGGTCTGTTTGAGCTCGTCGCCGCACAATCTCCCGATCTGCTGCAACGCTTTCCCGCACTGATGCGCGACGACCTGGCGACCGGTTTACGCCTGATCGACGCCGACCATGCCGTCTTTCGCGGCGCCGACGCGGTTTATCAGATCGCCCGGCGGCTGCCCGGCTGGCGGTTGCTGGCGTGGGTGTATCGCGTTCCCGGACTCAGGCAGGGCCTGCGCGCGGCCTACGGCTGGGTCGCGGCACGCCGCTATCGCCTGGCCGGGCGCTGTGACGAAACTTGCGCCCCTGACCAGCCGGAACGCCCACCAGGCCACGGCGCCCCACCGATCGTCCCGCCGTCTCGGGGTCGATAAGTTCCTGAGCGTCCCGTCGCGCGAGCATCCGGAGCCGGCCGGGCGCGCTGGGCAGGGCTCCGTATCCCAGGGGTGGGACCTCGGGGGGCGCTACTTATGTTTCCGGTCCGGCGAATCGATACACCGACTGCGCGCGGAGCATTCCGCAGCCGCGTACCGCGCCGCGCTTGCGCGGTTGCCGCCGGCTGATTCCGCGTTTCGCCGGGAGCGCAAGACGCATGTCCGACGCCCAAGACGCGATCCAGGGACTCCTGCGAGCACTGGAAAAACCACTCGAGCTGAATGACCTCGGCCGCCTGGCCCAGATGCATACCTTCTGCCAGTCCCTCGCGCCGGAGCCTGAGCCGGTCGGCGGACTCGCGCGGCAGATGACCGTCGCGCTGGAGAGGATCATCCTCAACGAGGCGGCCGACCCGCAGGCCGGGCTGGCGGTCCTCCCGGAAGCGGTCCACGCGCTGGTCAGTCTACTTGCTGGAACGGAAACCGAGCCGTCGGCGCTGCTGGCCAAACTGGCCGAGGCCAGCGGAGTGACCGCACTCCCGCCGACCTTCGCGCCGCCGCCGGCTGCGATGCCCGCGACGCCGGACCGTGCCAGCGCCCCGCCGCCGCCTGCGGCGC
>CAYOHG010000159.1:0-7177 GCA_964403685.1 uncultured Planctomycetales bacterium | reverse complement strand
GACCATGACCGCGCGCACCTGCGTGATCACCGGCGGCAGCGAGGGGATTGGTCTGGCGACGGCCACGGCCTTCGCCCAACAGGGCACGAATGTCCTGCTTGCCGCACGGCGGGAAGCCCCGTTGATCGAAGCTGCCGCGCACATCCGTGAAACCGGCGCGCGGTGCGAGGCCGTGGTTGCGGACGTGTCGCGTCCGGCGGACGCGCAGCGGGTGATCTCGGCGGCGTGCGACAGCTTCGGGCGGGTGGACGTGCTGGTCAACAACGCCGGCGTTGCTCCCATGGCTCCGATCGACGAGATGAGTGACGCGGATTTTCGAAGCTGCGTAGAAGTGAACATCTCGTCGGTTTACTACATGACGCGCGCAGTCTGGCCGCTGATGAAGACGGGCGCGGGCGGCGTGATCGTCAACGTGTCATCAGTCGCGTCGCAGTCGCCGTTTCCCGGTTTCGCCGTTTACGGCGCCTGCAAGGCGTGGGTGAATCTCTTCACGCAGGCGACGAACGATGAGGGCCGGCCGTACAGGATCCGCGTCGTCGCGGTGGCGCCCGGGGCGGTCGAGACGCGCATGCTGCGCGGGGCATTTCCCGATTTTCCGGCGGACCAGGCGCTCGAACCGGACGAGGTGGCCCACGCGATACTGGCGGTCGCACAGCCGGAGCTTTCAACCCTGGCGGGTCAGGTGGTCTGCGTGGGGAAGTGATGGCCGGCGGTCTGGCGGGGACGACGCTCATCGCACCGGGGCTTGTGCTCGACATTCGGGAATCACAGCCGGCAGCGAAATGCGGCGCACCCGCTGCGCCACTTGACGCAGAGCGAGCTGTGCTTTATATATAAAGCAGTCGTATTGATATCGAAACGTCCGCGCTGCGAGGCGTCCGCCACGGGCGGGTCGCGCCAGCGCGGAGCATATGTGTGTCGCGTGCTCAATCGTCGTCAAACCGTCCGGATCGTGAGCCAGGCAGCCGACTGGGTGCGGCGGCTGGGCGTTGCCGGTTTGGTCTTTTTCCTGTGCAAGGGACTGGCGTGGTTGATCGTCCCGGTCGTGCTGGTCCAGAGCTGTCGCTGACGGGGGTTGCCGGCCGTCACGGAAGGGAGTCGCAATGCAGAGTGCCAGTTTGATGCAGCGTTTGCGTGACGAAACCGCCGAGCATCACAAGCGCGCCGAAAGCCGGCCGCTGGAGCAGTCGCTGGCGCGGGGACAGATCTCCCGCAAGGCCTACGCGGAATACTTGGGCCAGCGTCTGCGGATTCATGAGGTGCTCGAATCGGAAGCGTTTTCGGCCGCGGAGCGCGATTCTCGACTGCGCGGACTGATAGAGCCTAACCTGCTGCAAGCAAATAACCTGCGCAGCGACCTGCGGTTCTTCGGCGTCGACCCCAGTGGCGTCCGTGCGCTGTCTGCGGCGAACGATCTCATCGATGAAATCCGCCGGCTGAGCGCGACGCAGGCGGCGGCGGTATTCGGCGTGTATTACGTTTTCGAAGGCAGCAAGAACGGCGCGCGGTTCATCGCGCGTGCGCTGATGAAGACGTTGGGGCTTACTTCGGGACCGGGACTGCAATACCTTGATCCGCACGGCGAGGCTCAACGCGCCCTGTGGATCGGATTCAAGGAACGCATGGACCGGATTGACTTCAGCCCCGAGGAAAGCGACGCCATCGTGGCCGCCGCGGGCTTCACTTTCGACCGGGTCGCAGATCTGGACGATCAGCTTTATCAGTGCGATCGGGGTGGCGCGTCGACATGCTCGGTGAGCGCCGAGGTGTAGGGCGGTCGCAGGAGCTTTCAGTTGATTTGACAGTTGCGACCAGCGGGCTACCCGATCGCGTGGTATAGTTCTTGCTGATCGGCTTGCTGGCAGTCCCGCGCGAATCGCGCGGACAGGAGAGAGCGCTTCACCGTGAAGACGCCTGCAATCAGCACGTCGTCGTTCCACCGGGTCGCCTGGCAGGCGCTGTGGGTCGTTCTGCTTGCCGGGCACATCAAGGCCACCATCGCCGCGGTAGGCGCGGCGGACATACCGGGCACGTTGATCCTGCTGCTCTCGCAGAGCTTCTTTGTTCTCAAGCTGCTGGACGTCTCGTGGCTGCGAGTGCGCTGGAACGTCCGCTCGGCGCTGGCGATCACCGCCGGCGTCGTTCTGCTGCACGCGCGCGTGCTGGATTCGAGCCAGCCGCATACTCCCGATTCGTTGACTACCGGCCAGGCCATTGTGCTAGCCAGCGGCGCCTCGCTGCTGGCTGGTGCGTTCCTGCTGCGCAACGCCCCTGCGAGGCGTACGGCCACCGCGCGGCGCGGAACGGGCAGCGGCCTGCGGTTGCTTCTGGCGGCGCAACGCCGCGACTTCCTTCCCCCACGCGATCCGCGCTGGCTGTCGCTCGGATCGGTGAATCGCGCCCCACCCTGCGCCTGACGTTGCGCACGGAGTGAACGCGAATCACGCACACCTGATTTGAGATTGGTCTGCATTGATGCGGCTGCGGCTCGGACAAGGTTCCGCCGCAGGTGGCCGCGCGAGCACGGCGCCACAGCGCGTGCCGCGTTGCCCACCCGCCACGACGGCTGCCCTTCCGGGCCGCGCCGCAGCGCATCCACAGGCTCAGGAAAGAGGGAATGAAGATCATGCGTCGCATTCAATGGATGGTCGCCGGACTGACGTTTGCGCTCCTGACGGCCACGGTCTCAGCCGCCACCGTGCCGTTTACCGAGGATTTCCCGACTGACGCTTCGAACTGGCGGAACTCCGGCGGAACTGTCGCGCTGGACTGGTTCAGCGCCGGTGGCCCGGACGGCGGCAGTTACGCGTCGGGCCCGTTCAATTTCGTCCATTCGGGCGCGAACACCACGCCGAGCATTCTCCGCGGGCACGACTCCTACGACGCCAGCGGCGACGCGTTCGTCGGCGACTGGCTCGCCGCCGGCGTGACGCACTTCAGCATGACCGTGCGGCATGACGCGCCGGAACCGCTGATCTTCTTTGCGCGTTTCGCCGGACCGGCGAATTTCCCCGGCGCGGCGGCGGTCAAGTTCACCCCGGTGTTCCCGCATACCTGGACGCAGATCGACTTCCTGATCGACCCGAGCAACCCCGAGATCGTGCTCGAGGGCTTTCCTTTCGAGGACGTGTTCAGCAACGTCGGGAACATCCAGATCGGCGTGAGTGTGTCGGCCACGCTGGCGGGAGTGGACCACACCTACAGCTTCGATGTGGACAAGATCAGCATCGTGCCGGAGCCGGCGACTCTGCTGGGGCTGGCGCTGCTGGCAATCGCCGCCCGGCGGCGTTGACTCGCGCGGTCCACCAGACGGAGTCCTGACCCATGAGCAAACTACGAATCTACCTGGCAACGCTACCGCTGCTGGCAGCCTCGCTGGCGCCGGCGGCGGAACTGTTCGAATTCCCTACGCCCCTGTATGACCGCTGGCAGTACCCCTTTGACGGGCAGCCGGGCGATCGCCCCACCATGTCGGTCTTCAGCTCGCTGGGCACGGGAGTCCCTTCGTTTACCAACTTCAACAACCGTGACGGAATCGCCATCATCGCCTGGGACACCAGCACGCTGATCCCGCCGGGGCAGGGCGTCGGCAACTACGGCGTCAGCGCGGTTACCGTAACGGTGACCAATGATGACGGCGCCGTCTGGCCGATCGACCTCACGCCCGACGAGTGGTTCCAATACGACCTGAACAACGACACGTTGGTCAACGGCGACGGCATTCCGCGCGGGCAGCCGGGCGACACCGACGGCGAGAGCAGTGACGCGGATGCAAGCCGGGCGCTGGAACTGTTCGGGGCCGGGTTCGGGCCGTTCTACGATGCCGCGACCTGGAACGAGTTCAGCGCGTACGTCGGCGGTACGAACCTCGGCGCGGCGCCGCGCGACCCGTTCCCTTTCGTGTATCAGGAAGGCACCAGCAACCGGCTGCACGTCGAGGACAATGTGCTCGGGCGCTGGAATACGGATTTTGGCGTCACGAGCTTCAGCCCGGTGCCGTGGGCCGTGGGGGTACCGCAAGGGTACATGCCGGGCTCGCAAGCAGTTCCGTTTGATATCGTGTTCGAGCTCGATCTGAATCTGTCGGACGGCCGGGTGCGCGACTACATCGAGCAGCAGCTCAACGATGGTCGCGTGTTCGTGGTCATCACCTCGCTGATGGACACGGTCATGGGCGGGACGGCGGGCGGTTTCCCGCTGTTCTTCACCAAGGAAGCCGTCGGGGGCGAGCCGGGCGCCAAGGCGCCGCTGCTCAGTGTGACGCTGGGCGCCGATCTGCCGGCCGACCTGAACGGCGACGGTTGCGTGGACCTGCTGGACCTCTCGACCCTGCTGGCGAACTTCGGGACGTTCGGCGGGGCGACGGCCGAGCAGGGCGACATTACCGGCGACGGGAACATCGATCTGTCGGACCTGTCCGAGCTGCTGGTGGTTTTCGGGAGCGGCGATTGCTGATAGCGCGGCCCGAGCACTCACGGAGAGTTCACGGATGACAGCGAGTCCGCAGTGTGCTGAAACGCGGTCGGGCCGCCCTGGCCGCGGGTTTACGCTGATCGAGCTGCTGGTCGTGGTGGCGATCATCGCCATGCTGATTTCGATTCTGCTGCCGTCGCTGAGCCGGGCCAAGGAGCAGGCTCGGCAGGTGTACTGCTCGAACAACCTGCGGAGCATCTGGACGGCGGTGTTGACGTACGCGCTGGAATCGCGCGAGCGGCTGCCGTTCATGGAGGACTGCAACATCGCCAACGACGTCATGGGGACCGGGCCGGACGCGAATCCGTTCGACTCGCGCTTTCCCAGCAGCGTCGGCAACGTGATGTACCGCTACGTCGGCGACAAGTCGTGGGTCTGTCCGGCGGCGATCGCGGGATTCCCCGCCAGCGCCGGCGACACCGGCTGGAAGATGACGTACGTGTTCAGCGCGGCGGGCGGGGTCGGCGACGGCATACCTTATGACCTGGCGCCCAACCGCAACACCGGCTCGACGTTTGACCCGGCAATGTCGAATTATGTTCACTTCGACGGGCGGCCGCTGAAGATGCTCGACGGGCGGCGCTACACCTCCAGCGGTCCAAACGAAAACGACAAGGGCTTCTGGCGGGTGCGGCGCGAGATCGTCGCCGACGCGATCGTGAACGAGTCGTTCCCGATGGCCGGCGGGTTTCTCTATCCGCACCGCGGACAGCTCGACGATCGTAATGACCTTGAGAACGCCGAAGCAGATTTCTACAAAAACACCAACTCCGCCGGCGCCCGTACGGGCCGGATGGAGCTGCATGCCGATGCGGACCGCGTGAAGATCCTGTACACGCGCTCCTGGGAGACGCACTTGAGCGGGTATTGAATCACCTGCGAGATTCGAGAATCCCGCGCTCCACACGCGGCCCGACTCGGCACGGCCACGCCGATTTCGGGCCGCATTCTTTTTCTGGTCACCGTGGGTCATGCCCGCGTCAGTCGCAGCTCAAGCTCCAGCTCGTCGTGAATCGGGATGCCCTGTAACCCGATGGCGGGAATCTCCGGCTTTGCGGCGCGATACTGATCGATTTGCCCGCGGTGGATGGTCACCAGCCGCCAACCGTGCCGCTGATAGAAGCCGAGTGCCTTGAGATTGTCGTTCGAGGTCGTCAGGAAGATGCGCTCGCAGCCACGGGCGCGCGCCTCCTCCACCGCCGCCAGCAGCAGTTCCGAGCCGATCCCGCGGTCTTCGAGCACCGAAGCCAGTGTGACGATCTCGCACTCGCTACCGTGCTGGAAGATCGTGACGTGCCCCACCGGACGGTCGTCGAGCAGCGCCACGAAGCCGGCTAGCTCATCGGCCGCGAAGCGGGTGCCGCGCGACCAGATCACCGCTGAGTCCCAATGCCGCCGGCACTCTCCGCGGACGAACTCCGCGTCCTGCGGTCCGATCCGGCGCAGGCGGATGTTGGGTACCGACATGGTCGCATCTCCGGGCGGAAGCCGACCGCGGTAGCATACCGCGCATGGCGTCAACTCGTTATTCCCTCGTTGCCAGCGGGCTGCCAGCCGCCGCGCTGCTGGACATCGCGCCGCGGCTGTGAACCGTTTGCAGCCGCAACCACACGCCGCGCTTGTGCGAAACCTTTTGGGGCGGCGTCAAGTACGGCCCTCAAGCCGAAGTGGCCCGATCCATGCGACCCGCCACAAAATTAACGTATGACTAACATCAACCTCAGGCATACCTGGATTACCATCCTGCGGTCCCCTCTGCCGGCGCGGTCTCGTGTTCGAGTCCGGCAACCAAGGGCAAGGTCAACTCTCGAAGGAGGTGCGAGGTGTTCAAGCGACACTTGGTCTGCCTCTTTGCCGCAGGACCGATCGCCTTGGAAGTCTGCGCTTTTGGAGATTGGTGTTCCATCTCGTCGCAGCCGCGATACGTCGGTGAGGAGTGGCCTGCGGTTGAGCTCATGGCGTTGCCTGGCGATCTTGCCGGAGACGAGCATGAGTGCTCCGCGGGTAACTCTGTCGTGGACGCGAACGATGTCGCGTACTTCGAAAGCCTCTTGGCCGGATCCTCGCCATACAATGCCCAGGCCGATTTTGACCTGGACGGCGACATCGACATCGCCGACGCGGACGTCTTCTACTCGATCGTCGCCGCCGACCCCGATTATTCCTGCGTTCTGACGGGCATTTCAACGGCCGAGTGTCTTTGTCTTTCCAGTGAAGCGCGTTGGCCCGACGATCTCGGCGGGAAATTCGACTACGACGTCATTCTTGTAAACTCAACTGTGATCCTGACCAGCGACGTCCCGCTCCATGCCCGATTTCGATTCCAGGGACCGGCGACAATTCAGACGGAAGGGCTTGACGGACCTGATGGCGTTGACGGTGGCGATGGGCTGGACGCCCCCGCGCTGTCCCTCGCGTGTGATTTCGATGTTCATGGGCTCAGCGTAGTCCTGAACGGTGGGAACGGCGGCGACGCCCAGGTCGGTGACCCGCCCGCCGGTGGTGTCGACGAAGGAGGAGCGCGCCGCCGCCTCGCCGGCGTGGATGAGCACGTCGTTGCCGAGCGCCCCCTTCAGGTAGTCGGCGAAGTCGGCGTCGAGCGGCAGCGACATCAGCACTACCCCGCGCAGCGCGTAGGTGTCGTCGACGACGGGCGCGACCGCGCGCACCACCAGCACGTCGCCGCGCCGCTCCAGCGTCACCT
>CAYOHG010000158.1:0-7228 GCA_964403685.1 uncultured Planctomycetales bacterium | reverse complement strand
GGCGATGACCACGATGATGGGCTTCGGCTGCAACGCCGCCGGCGTCGTTTCCGCCCGCATCATCGACAGTCCGCGCGAGCGGCTGCTGGCGATCCTGACGAATAATTTCGCACTGTGCAACGGCCGCTGGCCAACGCAGATTCTGATCGCGACCGTTTTTCTCGGTGCACTTGTCCCGGCGCCGCTGGCCGGCTTCGTCTCGGCCACCGCCGTCACCGGCGTGGCGTTGCTCGGTGTGCTGCTGACGTTTGCGGTCGGCTGGGGGTTGTCACGCACCGTGCTGCGCGGGGAGGTCAGCACGTTCAGCCTGGAACTGCCCCCGTATCGGCCGCCGCGATTGTGGCAGACGCTGTACACCTCGTTGATCGACCGCACGCTGTTCGTGCTGTGGCGCGCCGTGGTGTTCGCGTTGCCGGCCGGCGCGGTGATCTGGCTGGTCGCCAATGTCCACGCCGGCGGCGACAGCCTCGCCGGGCACTTCATCCGTTTCACCGACCCGCTGGGCGTATGGATCGGGCTTAACGGAGTCATTCTGCTCGCATACGTCATCGCCATTCCAGCCAACGAAATCGTCATTCCAACCGTGCTGATGCTGACGGCGATGGTCACCGGAGCGACCGGCGTGGGAGCCGGATCCGGCGTCATGTTCGAGCTCGATTCCGACGACGCGGTGCGCCAGTTGCTCACCGCCGGCGGCTGGACCACGCTGACGGCGGTGAACCTGATGCTCTTCAGCCTGCTGCACAACCCGTGCAGCACGACCCTCTACACCATCTACAAGGAAACGGGCAGCGCCAAGTGGACCATCGTCTCCGCGCTGCTCCCACTGGCGGTCGGATTTCTGATCTGCGGCCTGGTCGCTGGTTTCTGGCGGCTGCTGGACTGATTCCGATCGCGCCCGATTACACTCCGGCGATGCCCGAAATCGTCAGCAATCTCGTCGACGTGCACGTCTTTCGGCGCCTGCGGGCCGGCCTGGCCGAAGACGCCATAGAGCTGCTGCGCCTGCGCCGCTCCGCTGGCGCGGCGCTGGGCGAGTCCTGGCAGATTGTGCATGGCCGCATCGAGCCGGGCGAACGCGCGCCGCAGACGGCCCTGCGCGAGCTGCGCGAAGAAACCGGCCTGCGGCCCCTGCGCTTGTGGCAACTGGAATCGCCCAACACGTTCTACATGGCGAGCGCCGACCAGATCCTCTTGTGCCCGGTTTTCGTCGCCGAGGTCGCGGCCGACGCGGTCGTCCGGCTGAATCACGAGCACAGCGACTATCGCTGGGAGAGCCTCGCCGAAGCGCTGGCGACGCTGATGTGGCCCGGCGAGCGCCGCGCGCTGCGCGAGCTGGCCGACGAAATCCTGAGCGCGGGACCGGCGGAGGCGAACCTGCGAATCGCGCTGCCGGCCGAGTAAGCGACTGTCCCAGACTCCGCACTCGACCGGCTAAAAGCCGCGACTGCTCTGGTTCGGGAATCGGTTCTCTCTTCTTGCCGCGGCTGGCCAAGCTCAGTGCGAGGGCTTGGTCAGCGCGACCTGGAAGCACGAGCTCCACGCCAGACTGGCCGGCTCCTCCGCCAGCGTCTGCATCATCCAGCCCAGCGCGTTGTAGAAATGCGGGCTGCCGGCTTCACACGCCGGAGGCCACGGATGCGCGTGAATCGAAACCACGCTCGGATCAACGAATCCGACCTGCTCGGCTCCCTGGATCAGCTCGCGCGGCGTGTGCTGGCGCAGCGGCTCGGCAAAACGCGGCGCCGCCGGGCGAACGGCCTCGCCCAATGCCAGGTCGCGCTGCACCGCTTCTTCCAGCAGCGGGAAGCTCGCCTTGAGCGTGCGCAGAAACGCGTGGGCCGCCTCGGGACGCAGGGGGCGCTCCAGTCCGCGTCGCAGCTCGTCCAGCAGCGCGACCGCCGAACGACCGGCTACCTCCTGCGCCGTGTACTCGTTCAGGCTGGCCAGGTTGAACAGCCGATTGCGGCAGCTCAGCACCAATGTTCCGCCCGGCCGAAGCAGCCGCCACGCCTCGCGCAGGAACGGCGCGTCGGCCGGCAGGTATTCGAGCAGCCCCAGCGCCGCGACCGCGTCGAAGGCGGCATCGCTCAGGCCGCTGGACAGCACTTCCGCGCAGACAAACCGGACGCGCGGCCGCAGCGCTTCCGGCAGTCGCTCGGTTGATGCCTCACACGAGCGGATCATGCCCTCGGCCACGTCCACGCCCGTGGCCCGCAGACCGGCGGCGACCGCCGCAAGACACAACTGCCCTCCGCCGCAGCCCAGGTCCAGCAGTTCCCCGTGCGCGCCTCCGCGCCGCCGGGTGATCGCCTCCAGCGCCCGCGAGACGCGCTCCGTTCCGAGCGGATAGTGCCGCGCGATGGGATTGTCGGAATACGCGCGGCGCTGCCAGGCTTCGCACTCATCGGTGAAATACTGGCGCACGTAGTCGATCAAAGGCATGGTGTTCCGGCTCCTGCGTTCGCGCCCCCGCCGGCGCCTGGCGCGGTTTTCTGTTTCTATCGGAGCTTTGCATCCGTCGGCCTGAACGCACGCGGACACTCGCGAAGGGGCGCGCGGCAGCCGATAGAAACAGCGGACATCGCGGCGGAACCGCAGCGCGCCAGATCGTCGCGCGGAAGGCCGTCCTGGTCGCCGGAGAGAATGCATGTCCCTGCTGGCCACTCCCGAACTCGTCGCCCGTGGACCGGTTACGCGCTCGAAGGCGATTCGCTCGCCGGGCGCAGTTGCGTCGATCGACACGCTGCTGACGCAATATCTGAACGCGTATTGGCTGCGGCCCGAGAACGCCTTCTGGACCGTGCTGCGCAGCCGGGCCTGGGCGCGCGAAGCGGTCACCTCCCGCAGCCTCGATTTGAGCTGCGGCGACGGCGTCTTCAGCTTCATTCACTGCGGCGGGCAGCTCGGCATCGGCTTCGACACGTTTCAGGTCGTCGATCAGAGCGACCGGGTGTCGCGCGAGAACTCCGATATGTTCGACCGCGCCGTCGACGTGAACTGGCGGCCCGAAATCGTCGTCCGGCCGGAGGGAATCATCGACGTCGGCACCGACCTGAAATGGGCCTTGCTCAGCAAGGCGGCGGCGCTGGAGTTCTACGGCGCGCTGATCCGCCACAACAACGAGGCGCCGCTGCCGTTCGAGAACGCCACCTTTGACCACGTGTACTGCAACGCGGTGAAATGGGTCCGCAATGCCGCCGGCCTGCTGCGCGAGATCGCCCGCGTCACGCGACCCGGCGGTCGCATCGTGCTGCACTGCAAGCTGGACAGCATGAAGCGCTATACGCTGCGGGGCTTCGAACGGCAGCTCGGTGAGCCGCTGCTGGCGCTGCTGGAGCGCGGCCGCTTTGCTACCTGGCCGTCGCTGGCCTCGCGCAGCGAATGGGAGCGGCGCTTCGAGCGCGCCGGGCTGACGATCGTCGATGAGCTGCCCATCGCGACACGCACCCACGCCCACATCTGGGACATCGGCCTGCGGCCGATCGCGCCGCTGCTGGTGCGCATGGCCAACAGCCTGACGGCGGTCAACCGGGCGGCCATCAAGCGCGACTGGATCGAGCTGTTCAAGACGCTGCTTCGCCCGCTGTGTTCGTCTGACTTCGACGTGTTCGCGCGGAATTCGACCCCGGCGGAAATGCAGTACGTCCTGACGCGCGCCGAATAGACGCGCACCTTTGCGGACCAACCGCGCGCGCCGCCCGCTCACTCTTCCTGAAACAGCGTCCGGTCGCGGGTATCCAGCGCCCGCTCGACGACTTCATCCGCGACCGGCGGCTCCGCCGGCAACAGTGTTACCGGCGGCACCTCATGCTCGTCGTGCAGCGTGCCCAGGATCAGCGCCTCGCTGACCAGATCGAACGGCGGCACCTGCCACCACGGCGGCTGCACGCGGTAGCTGGTCTTGACCGTCGAATAGCCGGACTTGCGGAAGACCAGGTCGTAGTCTCCGTACCACAGGAATGAGACCTTCAGCGGCGTCGTCCCGGCCTCCTCGTCGTTGACGAAGACCCGCGCCCCGGGCGGGTCGCTGGTGATTCGCAGCTTGCGTTCGACGCAGCCGCTCAGCAACAGCAGCGCGGCCGGCAGCAGCAGCGCCCAACCGCGACAGGCAGCGATGCTCATAGCGGCACCTCGATCATTTCCACCTCTAGGCTGTCAAGGTCCAGCGTCGCCACGGTCGCGCGGCCGCTGACCCAGCCGCAACACTCCCCCGGGTTCACCAGCAGCGATGCGCTCCGCTCCACCCGCGGTTCGTGCGTGTGCCCGGTGATGACGACGGCGGCGCGACGGACGTCGGCCGGCCGACACCAGTCGATGAAATGGTGCACCAGCAGGCGGCGACCGGCCAGTTCGACCCACAGCGGCCCATCCTGGATCTGCGGCAGCACGCCCTTCAGCCCGGCGCGCTCACCGTCGTTGTTGCCGAAGGTCACGTACAACCTGCCCGGAAACGCGGCCAGCCGACGGGCGGCGAATGGCGCGATCAGATCACCAGGGTGGATCAGCGTGCGAATGCCCAGCGCGGCGAAGCGCTCCAGGGCCGCGTCGATCGCCGGCAACCGGTCGTGCGTGTCGGAAATCAGCCCGATTCGCATGAACTTCCCGCGATGCGTCCACCTTACCCGGACGATCAATCTAGCCGCGCGAGCGAACGCTGTCACGCTATCAGACCACCTCGAAACCCGGGCGAATCGGACGCGCAAACGCGGCACCGGCGTCTTCGCGATTCTGGCAGCACCACCCGACACGCGGCCCTTCTGATTTGAATGCTTCTGCTGAGCGCGTGCCGGCCTCGGGCCGGGCATGGACCCCGGCTCCGATCGCCGGCGCGGCACACGCGACAGGACGCACACCGCGGGTTGGCGCGACGGCGCCCGCGGAGGGGTGCTGCGTCGGCGGGGGGCAGGAAGGACGGGGAAACGCAATGCTGAGCACACTGATGGCTGTCCGTCGTCGGCACCTGGCGCAACTGGCGCGGGCCTGCCGTGACGGTGTCGCGGCCGAGTTCGTTTCACGACGGCAAGGCGGGAAAACGATGCACGGCCGGCTTGCAGCGCTGCGCCGCGACGGGATCGTGCTGCACTGGACGCCCGAGGGCGATGAACCGGAGCCGCAATGCGGCGACGGCATCGAAGTCCGCTTCGCGTTCGACGATGAGCCGCTGGCGTTTTTCGCCGAAGTGAGCGCCGCCAACCCGGCTGCCGGCGCGGGGCTGCGCGTGCTGATGCTGCGGCCACCGCTGCGCATCGACCGCGTGGAGCGGCGCCGCTGGCCGCGACGCACGTTTGCGCTGCGCGCGGCGGCGGAAGCCCGGCTGACCTGCATGCTCGATGAGCGGCGGACGCTTGTCGGCCGGCTGGTGGACGTCTCCGCGAGCGGACTGGCAGTCGTGGCGGCGATTCAAGACCTCCGCATCGTCCAGCCCGGCGAGCTGTTCTGGGCCGAGTTCACGCTGCCCGACAGTCACCCCGGCTTCGAGTTCGTTGTGCGCCCCGCTCAGTGGCGAACGCTGCCGCCGCGGCACGCCCGCATCGGCTGGAGTTTCTATCCCGAGGACAACGGCGGCGACTTTCAGCGCCAGCTCGCGCGACTGGATGAGTCGCTGCTGCGCCTGGGCTCCGCTGCCTGTGACGAAGCGCCCCGACGGAGGTGAGACCATGCAACTCGCACGTGAATTGACCCCGCGCCAGGCCGCCCGGACGCTTGAGCAGGCGCTGCGCTGTGGTGCGGCCGTGACACTCGAACCGCGCAATGTCCGCCAGACGCACGCGCTGACCGGCGTGCTCAGCGGACTGACGCGCAGCACGCTGGATGTACAGGTCGGCGCGGTGCCGCCGGAGGTGCGCAGCGTGCTGCTGCCCGGCGTGTATTGCGACGCGCATATCCGCACCGACGGCGACCTGTTTCTGTTTACCACCTGGATTCAGGAGATAGGCGAAGCGTCCGACGGGTTGCGGATCACACTGGTCACACCGGAATCGGTCGGCATGGCCAACCGCCGCCGCTACGAACGAACCAACGCGACCATCGTCTCTCAGGTGCGCATCTGGGCGCCGCACAGCCAGGCCCCGGCCGTGGGCCTGATGTGCAACGTCAGCCCGACCGGGCTGGCGGCCCTGTTTCCCGGAACCGAGTTGAGCGACCAGGTGCTGATCGGCGACAGCCTGCGCGTGCAGTTTGAGCTACCCGGCGTGGACGGCTGTTTCGAGCTGTCCGCCACGGCCTGCAACAAGTCGATCAGCCGCGACGTGAAGCAGCTCACGCTGGGCGTGGAGTTCGCCGTCGGCCCGGACGACCGGGCTGGCCAGGCGGCGCTGTCCCGGCTCTGGACCGTCCTGGGCGAAATGATGCTGGACATGGACAACCTGGAGGGTGACGCATGAGGCCCCCGCGACTGCTGGCCGCCGACGAAGCCGCGCAGATCATCGAGTGGTCGGTGCAGGACAACGCTTTGGCGGTGATCTGCACCCAGACCAACAGCAACTGGTGCACGTTCAAGAGCCGGTTCCTCGAACACGACCCGCGCCGCCGGTTCTTCGTCCTCGACTACCAGGAAACCCACGGCGCGACGCCGCCCGAGCTGATCCAGGGGCAGTATGTCGGAATCAGCGTGCGGCACCGTAGTCACAAGCTGATGTTCGCCTCGCTGGTCGAGGCCCGTGGCCGCTTCCTGCTCGAGGACGGCACGAGCATCAACGCCGTTCGCTATCGCTGGCCCGAAAGCGTGACCGAATTGCAGCGCCGAGCCTACAACCGGACGCCCATCCCGCGCGGCACCACGCTCAACGTGCAGCTCTGGAGCGGCGCCGCATCCCTGACTTCCGCCAGACCCGAGTCCGTCGTCGCGGGCACCGCACTCGACATCTCCTGCGGCGGCTGCCTGCTGCGGGCCGATACGGGGGCGCTGCCGGACTGGTGCGAGGATCAGACCCTTTGTGTCGAACTCGGCCTGCCCGATGGACGGCCACCCTTGCTCTTGCACGGCGCGTACCGCGGCGTTCGGCGCGAGGAGGGTCGGCCGCTGATCGCGATTCAGTTCGTGGGTCTGGAGATCTCCGCCGACGGTCGCACCGCCTTGCAGCGCCTGGCGCGTTGCATCCAGCGGTTGCACCGCGCCGGGGCCGCCGCCAACTATCCCTCGGATGACGCGCGACACCCCTCGTCGCCGTAGCGTCCGCGCCTGAGAGCGATCCGGGTGCGGTCGGGACGAGGCAAGGCCGAAGCC
>CAYOHG010000157.1:2667-7242 GCA_964403685.1 uncultured Planctomycetales bacterium | reverse complement strand
TTGCTGGATTTGGTTCACCCAGTGGCGCTCGATCGGCATGGTCAGTTGCCGGCACGTCCAGCGCCAGCCGCAATTGCGGGTTGGTATGCAGCCGCACGGCCACCGCGCCGTTGTAGTGCGCGTCGTCCACGAAGGTATCCGGCGGGGCACCGCCGCCGTGAAGCGGATAGTGGGCGTTATTGAAATGCACCCAGAGAAAGAACGGCTGGGAGCGATCGCGCGATTGCAGCCAATCGAGCGCGGCGTTGGCCGGCACGCCCCATTCGCCGGCCAGCAACTCCTGCCACAGCTCCTTTTGGACGCTGAAGCCTTGCAGGACGTTCGCGCGAAAGACCGCGAGCGTACTTACAAAGGCCGCGGTCGCATACCCATTGACGGCGAGCACCTCGGCGAGTGTCTCGTGCTGGTCGCCGAGCACCTGGTTGGGTGTAATGCGCATCACGCCGGTTGTGTGGCCGTACTTGGCCGACATCAGCGCCGCGAACGCGGGGGTCGTCTTGGGCCACTGGGTGATGGCGGCGTCGAAGACCACCGCATCGCGCGCGAACGCCCGCAGATTGGGAGTGGTGTCGCGCACGTAGCCGCAGAGGCTGGTATGGTCGGCGCGGATCGAGCAGACGCTGATGAGCACAATGTTGAGGGGACGACGCGCCGTGGCTGGAACGTCTCGTCCGCAACCCGTCAGCCCCACCGCCGCCGCCGTCAGCAGCAACACCGGCAGCGGCGTCGGCCCGAGCGGGCGGTTCACGTAGCCGGTGCGGGCGGCGTTCAAGCGATTGCGGGACCGGCTGTTCATGGACACCCAAAGCGCCGCCGCGAGCCACGGCGAGCCAAGCCTGGCAACGACGCATTGGGCCTCGGCCGCCTGACGCAACGAAGCACCGACCGGCGTGTCACGGCTTCTCCTGCGGCTCGGCCTCCGGTTTTTCCTTTGCAGCCTTGGCGGCTTCCTTCTCGCGATCGCGCTGGTCCTCGCTCTCGGCGGGCTCGCTGAAGTCCCAGAGCTGGATGGTGTGATCGCGTCCGCCGCTGGCCAGCAGCTTGCCGTCATTGGAAATCGCCAGGCTGAGCACGTCGTCGACGTGGGCGAACAACGAGCGGCGTGGCTTGCCGCTCCAGGGTTTCCATAGCGCGATCGCGTCGTTGTCGCCGGCGGTGATAATCGTTCGGCCCGACGGACTGTACAGCAGCGCGTTGATGCCGCCCTGCTTGGCCTCCCACTGCCGTTCGCGCTTGCCGGTCTCCACGTTCCACAGTCGCACGTAATCATCGCTTCCGGCGGTCGCCAGCGTTTTCCCATCGGGAGAGAAGGCCAACGCCTGCACCGCCTTCTTGTGCGCGGCGATTTCGTGTCTGGGCTTGCCGGCGGCCAGGTCCCAGATCACGACCTGCGTCGCACCAGCACTGGCGAGCGACGCGCCGTCCGGGCTGTACGCCAGGTGCGTCACCGCGAGCCGCGGCACGCGAAGCTCGCGCAGTCGCCGCCCGGTCGCGACGTCCACGAGAATGATCTTGTGGTTGGCGCCCTGCTCGTCGCGTGCGTTCAGGGCCGCCTGTGCTCCGTCCGGTGAAAAGACGATCTCGCGAATGTTGCGCTCATTGTCCGCCAGCATGCGCACCATGTCGCCTGTCTGCGGGTTCCACAACCGCGCGCTGCCGAGCAGCGAACTTTCCGAGGCCGCCTCCGCCAGCACGGCGCCGTCCGGGCTGAAGGCGATGCTCTCGACCTGGCGCCCGCCGGGGACAACCGTCGCGCTGTTGACGGACTTGCCACGCGGCGCCAATCGCCGGACCACGGAGCGGGCGCTTACGTCCCACAGCCGCACGTCGCCACGCGTATCCACGCTCGCCAGCAGCTTCCCATCGGGCGAGAAATCGAGCCGCAAGACCGGCCCGTCGCAGCCGCGCAGGTCGGCGCGCGGCTTCTCCCCGCGCTGATCCGCGAACCCCGCGACCGCCAAAAGCCCCGCCAGTCCGAGAACCACGATTGGTTTCATGCCGCAACTCCTGCCGGCCAGTCCGGTCACCCGCGCTGCACCAATGCCCTGCTCGATAATACCACATTGCCGCCGGCGGGGATCACGGCCCGCGCGGCGTTGACGGTCCGACTCCCCCCGCCCCAATCGTGCTCGGAGCCCAGTCCCGTCCGGGCGAGCGAACATTTGTAATACTCTCGAAGGGTCCGCGCGTGCGGAGCCGGGCCGTCGGGCCGGCCGCCGACCGATCGTTTTCAAGGAAATACGCATGAAACCCGCGCTGGCAGCACTCGTCATCATAGCCGCGGCGCTGTATCCCGCCGTCGCAAACGCCGACTCGATCGGCTTGGCGGCGAAATCGATCACCCCCGCCGAAACGGGATCCGCCGGCGGCACTTCGGCCGCGATCCCACCGCCGTGGACGCCGCGGTACCAGCCGGACGCCAGCCCGAATTTCGCCACCCGCCCGACGTTCAGCCCCGCTGCGGCCCGGCTTTTCACCAGCCCCGGCTCAAGCCTGCTGAGCAACGCACTGCTGACCAGGCCGTTCTACACCGCGCCGGACACCTCCGCGTTTCGCCCGCGGCCGGCCGCCTATGTCGAGAATCTCAGCCCGAAGCTCGCCATGATGGCGATGGTCATTGACTCGCCCGAGCCGGGCGCGCTGGTGCTGCTGCTCGCCGGGGTTCTTGCAACGCGGATGTCATCCGCCGCCGGCCGGCGCCCGACGCAGGCGCGCGGCTGATCGACCGATCACGGTTCGTCCTCGCCCCCCACGTATCCCAGGCCGCGCAGCCGCTGAAGCACCTCTGGCGGCAAGGCACGGCTGTCCGGTCCGCCGGCCGGCAGCGCCGTGCGATACTCCTCCAGCCAGCGGACTGCGGCGCGGTACTCATCCAGCGCTCGCTGCACCAGCGGCAGATCGGCGCGCGGCAGCGGAGCGCGCTCCTGCGCGTCGACGCCCAGGTCGTACACGTTGCCGCCGCCGGTCTTGTCGTCCCAGATCAGCTTGTATTCCGCCCGCCGCACCGAGCGCAGCTTCAGGCCCAGCGTGTCCAGCTCGCTGACCGCCGGCAGCTTCGTCTCGAAAGCACGCCCCTCCAGCAGTGGTCGCAGGCTCTGGCCCATCACCTCCGGCGGGTGCGGCTGGTCCAGCAGCGCCAGCACCGTCGGCAGGATATCGATGGTCCGCACCTGCGCCCGAACGCGCAGGCCGGCGGCGATCGGCCCGGGCCAGCGCATGATCAGCGGCACGTGCACCAGCTCGTCCCACAGCCCGTTGCGGTGCGCCCGCTGCCCATGCTCGAAGAACGCCGTGCCGTGATCCGCCGTAACGACGAAAAGCGTGTCGTCGTATACTCCCAGCCGCCGCAAATCGTCGATCAGCTTGCCGACGTGCTCGTCGGTCCAGGCGATCTCGCCGTCGTATAGTGCAATCAGGTGCTCCAGGTCGCGCCGCGGCATCTTCGGGTTCACCGATGGATTGAAGAAGAAATTCCTGCCGCTGATCGGGCCGGCGTAGTCCGGGTCGAACATCCTGTCGTACGGCGGCGGCGGCACGAAATCGAAGTGCACGTCCCACATGTGCACAAACACGAAAAACGGGCGCGCGGGCCGCGCGTCGAGCCACTTTCGAACTTCGCCGTACAGCCGCGGATTGGTCACATCGTGCTGCGAACGCTGCCAGACCTCCGGGCCTTCGATCGTGCCGGTCTGGGAGGCGCGCTGGGTATTGAAATCCGCGTAGGAGGTGCAATCGACGTAAGTGTCGAACCCTTGGGCGAATCCAAAGATCGGGTGCAGATACGGGCCGGCGAAGAAACCCGCCGTCGTGTAGCCCAGCGGTTTGAGCCGCTCGGCCAGCGTTGTGCGGCTCTCGCCCAGCGGCCGGTCGGTGTCGGTCGCGCCGTGCACGCTGTCCACCAGGCCGGTCAACATCGCCGCATGCGACGGCAGCGTCCAGGACGTGCTGCTGATGGCGTATTCAAACAACGCACCGTCGGCGGCAAGCTGGTCGAGGTTGGGGCTGGTCCGGCGGGCATAGCCGTAGGCGCTGAGGTGATCGGCCCGCAGCGTGTCGATGGAGATGAAGACGATGTTGGGGCGGGACTTCTGGCTGGAGTCCCCCGCCGCGGAACCGCTCGATGAAGCCGCGGGCGCGACACGCGCGGCCGGCGACGCATTCGCCGTTGCATCGCCGCGGTCGCAGCCTCCGCACGCGCTCAGCGGAACGATCATCGCGAGACGCACAAGAAAATAACGCGCACGAACCAACATGCCGATCTTCACCTCAGCGGCGCGCTAACACCCGCCGCGAGCCGATCATACGCTCGTTTGCAACCTTCCTCACGCGGCGGCGTGCGCCACCCCTCGTTCCGGGCTCCACGTAACGGCTGCCCACGGTGCGAACAAGACCGACGAAGGAGGCGGCAGAGTCCCCGGCTCGGCGCCGGGGGGTTCGGGCACGGGCAGATCGCGCGAACGCGCCATCGGGCGCGCCGTGCGTGCTCCCGGGAATACTCAGCCGTTTTCACCCAACGCGAACAGCAGCTTCCGCCGAACCCGATCAGCAGCTTCCGCCGAACCCGATCAGCAGCTT
>CAYOHG010000157.1:0-2567 GCA_964403685.1 uncultured Planctomycetales bacterium | reverse complement strand
TCCGCCGAACCCGATCAGCAGCTTCCGCCGAACCCGATCAGCAGCTTCCGCCGAAGACGATCAGCAGCTCGCTGAGGTCGAGCAGGTCGACGTCGCCGTCGCCGTCAAGGTCGCCATCCTTGGGCGAGGCGCCGCCGAGCGTCCCGAAGTTGGTGAGCAGGATCGACAGGTCGAGCAGGTCGATGATCTGATCGCCGTTGAGGTCCGCCGGACACGCAATCGGGTCGCTGCGGTAGATGCTGAAGCTGAAACTGTCGCCGCCGGGTAGAGCGGCGGTGGACGAGCGGCCGGTCATCGTCGCAAAGAGCGTGCCGCCGGGTGTGGTCGTCAGGTTGCCGGGGGCGAACAGCTCAAAGGTGAACCGCGCGCCGACAAAGCTCTCACCGCCGGGCGTCTGAATCGTATCGAACCAGGCCAGCGGGATCTCTGCGCCCTGGCCGCTGATGCCACGCAGCTTTACGGCGCTGGAGATGACGCCGCCGGGGGCCGCCAGCGTCGCCGGCGTGAAGAACGACGACAACGGCGGGCTGAGGAACGTGTCGAAGGCGCGCGTGTCGGTGCTGGTGTCCGGCAACAGCGGTACGTTCAGGTTGCCCAGGTCGTCGCCGAAGTTGGTTTGGTCGCTGGCGTGCCAGATTTCTCCCAGCGCGGGGCTGACGACGTCCAGGGCGATTTCGGAGGCTGTCCAGTCGCTCTCGAGAAAGGCGGCGTCGACGACCAGGTCAAAGGTGAAATGGGTCGAGTTTCGATGGAAACTCGCCAGGTCGGCGCCGGTGGTCGGAGCGGTGTTGATGCGCTCCAGCGCGTTCATCCGTCCGCAGGAATCGACCGTCACGAACGCCGTCGCGCTGAGCGTCGGACAGCCGGTCGCGCCGTTGGTGATGATGCAGTCATAATCGCCTGCGTCCGCCAGCTTGGCGGGACTGAGCATCAGCGTGGCCGCCTGGGCGCCGCTGATGTGCCCGCCGTCGCTGAGCGGCCAGCCATTGCGGCGCCACTGGTACGTCGGCGAGCCGACCGTGGACGCGACACTGAGACTCAGCGGGTCGCCGACGCAGGCGTTGGCCGATGCCGGCTGTTGCGTGACGGTCCCGCTGGCGCAATTGTTCCGCTGCGATTGCAACGAGAGATAGGTATTGATGCGGCCGTAGGCGAAGGTGTTGTCGACGCCGGGCGCGCCCAGGTCTTCGGCCCCGTCCTTCAGCCAGAATTCGACATCGTCGGGCGTGGCGGCCGGGTCGGCCGCGAAGAGCAGCGCGCACAGCCCGGCCGTAAGCGGACAGGCGAAGCTTGTGCCGCTGACCGACGCAAAGTCGTTGTCGCCGGAGCTGTCCGTCGTGTAGACATTCACCGCCGGCGCGACCACGTCCACGAAAACTCCGTAGGCGGAGAACGACGCCAGCGCGTCATTGGTGTTAGTGCCGCCGGCGACAATCAGGTCGTCGGCGTCGCGGTTGTTGAGCGTCAGGTTGCGCGAGTCGTTGCCGGCGGCCCAGACCAGCAGTCCGCCGAGCGACTTGATGTACGTTGCGGTTGACAGGTTGGAGGAGCTGTCCACGCCCGAGTAGCTGACGCTGGCCACGCGGTCGCCGTTCTCGACGGCGGTGCGGGCGGCGTGCTGGAGGTCGCTGAGGTAGGCGTCGCCGCTGGGCAGGTTACTGACGCGCATCATGCGATGGCTGGTGTACAACCCCACGCCCGCGACGCCGACGGCGTTCTGGCCGTTGGCGGCGGCGCAACCGGTGGTGTTCGTGCCGTGGCCGTGAACGGGGCTGATGTCGCCGCCCTGTGATTCCCACAGCCGATCGACGGCGTTGTAGCCTTCCAGGCGGTTTTCCAGCAGGTCCTGGTGCGTCACGCGAATGCCCGTGTCACAGATCGCAACCGTAACGCTGGGCGATCCTGTGAACAGCCCCCAGGCGTCGCAGGACTGCATGCGGTTGGCGTTGTGATGCCATTGAATGCTGACCAGCGGGTCGTTCGGGCAGGCCACTGGAAAAACCCGCCAGTTCGGCTCGACATACGCAAAACCGCCCGAAGCGAGCAGGTCGGCCGCGAGGGTGTTTTCATCCTTCCCGGCGGGCACGAAGACAATGTACTCGTCGGTGGCATCGACGTACTCGCGCAGGGCCAGCCGGCCGATCGCGCCGCGGGCCACGGCCTCGCGCCGCAGCGCCTCCGCCGCGCCCACGCCGCGGGCCTGCCACTCCGACGCCATGATCGGCTTGGCGATGAGCTGGCCGGTGAACTCACGAACGCCGGGAATAGCCTGGTACGGCGGTTCGGCCGTGGCACCGGGTGTGTTGGCAATCGAGAGCACGACCGCGATAACGGTACCGAGACGGGTGATACGAAGCATGAGAGCGCGCTCCAGGCGGATTCGCACGCGGAGGTCGGGCGCGGGCGAGTGGATTCGGTCTATTGCATTCTAGGCGAACGCGCCGCGACTCGCGAGACGCGGCCCGAGCCGGCGCCCGCCCGGGTGGGTCGTGACGCCGGCCCGTTCGCGTCCGTCGGCTACGGGCAGGCCTGGCCGAAGCGAACCAGCAGTTCGCTCAGGTCATCCA
>CAYOHG010000156.1:0-7266 GCA_964403685.1 uncultured Planctomycetales bacterium | reverse complement strand
CGGCCTGGCCGGCCAGCTCGTTCTGGCCTGGAGTGGAGACGCGGGCACCGGCGACAAGACGAGCGCGAACCTGACTTTGCTTTCGGCGCAACCGCCCGGCAGCTCCGCCGCGCAGCGCGGCGTAACGGCCGCGATGACGCCGGCGTCGCCCGCCGAGACGGCCGGGCTGGCCGGCCCGCACGTGCCGCCGACCTTCGACCCGCGCGACGTGGACGACAGCGGCGATCGCGAGATTCGCGCGACGCGCGGCAGCTTCGGCTTCACCGCGATCAACAACACGGGCTGGACCCCGCCGGACCCGCACATGGCGGTCGGCCCGGATCACATCGTAGTGATGACCAACGGGGCGATCGCGGCGTTCGACAAGCTCGGCAACCTGCAATTTCAGGATGAGATCGAGGACTCGTTCGGCTTCTGGGGCGGTGTCGGCGCGACCGGCTTTGTTTTCGATCCCGAGGTGCTGTATGACGAGTTGAGCGGGCGATATTTCGCGATGGCGGCCGAAGCCTACGCGCCGCCGAACAGCTCGCGCTCCTACGTGCTGATCGCGGTTTCCGACGACAGCGATCCCAACGGCACGTGGTTCAAGTATCGCTTTGACACGACGGTGCTGGCCGGCAACCTGTTCGATTCGCCCAACATCGGCGTCGACGACGACGCGGTGTATGTCACCGGCGACGGATTCGGCCTGGGCGCGAATTACCCGATTTTCATCTTCGACAAGGCGTCACTGCTGGCCGGCGCGCCGCCGGCGGTCAGCAAATCGCTGACGCTGCCCACCAGCACGCAATCGGCCGGCCTTCCGCCGGTCATGTTCGACAGTCCCGGCGCGCTGTACATGATCGAACACAAGGAAGCCGCGACGAACACGTCCGTGCGGCTCATCGCGCTGACCGACCCGCTCGGCGCGCCCACGCTTACGACCATCGACCTGGCGGTGCCGGCGTACGGGCCGCCGGGCGATGCGTTGCAGCGCGGCACCAGCGCGCGGCCCGAGTCGTTTGACGCGCGCTTCTGGAGCTGCGCCTACCGCAACGGCTCGCTGTGGGCCACGCATCACACCGATTCGCGCGTCCGCGTGCGCTGGTACGAGATCGCCATGAACGGCTGGCCGTTCACCGACATGGACCCGACCCTGGTGCAAAGCGGCCAGGTACTACCCAACCTGCTGACGTTCACCACCTTCTCATCCATAACGGTGGATGCCGACGGCAACGCGGCGTTGACTTTCGCGCGCAGCGGGCGGCGCGAGTACCTTACCATGGCGACGACTTATCGGCTGGCCTGCGACCCCCTGGGGACCCTGCGAACGCCGCTCAGCGAGCAGGTCAGCACCTCATCCGAGACCAGTGGCCGCTGGGGCGATTACTCCAGCGTGCAGCCCGACCCGCTCACCCCGGGACTGTTCTGGGCGCACCATGAATATCGCACCACCGGCTGGCGGACGTGGGTCGCGCAGATCGTTACCGAGACGTGTCCGTAGCGTGCGGAACGCGGCTAGCACGCGGCGCGCTTTTCGTTATTCGCCAGCCCAGGCTTCGCTTGTGTTCGTCCCCTCGGATCGGGTATAAGCAGGCTTGAGCCGTCGTTTGTGCGAGGTGTCCACGCCACCCGTCCGGCGTTCACGCGATATTCTCGGCCGCAGGATTGCCCGCCCCGGGGAAGACGCGCCTCTTTTCACTACGGAGCCATCACCATGAGAAGCCTGCCCGGTTTCGTCGTCTGCGCGGCGCTCACTTGCGCAACAGCGCCCGCCGCCGTATTCAATCTACCGCTCACCGCGCGATACGAATTCCGGACCAACACCTATACCCCCAGCGCGCAGGAGGCCGCCGTTCTGGCAACCCGCCCGGACGGCAGTTTCGTCGTCGCGTGGGAGAGCCGCCGGCAGCAGAACGGCCGCTACGGCGCATACGCGCAGCGCTTCGACGCGGACGGCGTGGCGATCGGGGGCGAAACGGCGCTGAGCCTCTGGGGGCAGTCGCATCAGTCCCGCCCGGCCCTCGCGGGCGCGCCGGACGGCCACGTCTGGGCCGTCTGGCAGTCACACGGACAGGACGGATCGGGCGGAGCGATCGTCGCGAGGCGGCTCGACTGCGAGCTGACGGGCGGCTCCGAGATTCTCGTGAACCAGCAGACACTGGGCGAACAGTCTCTGCCGGTCGTCGCCTGCGGACCGAACGGCGAAGCGCTGGTGGTCTGGTCGAACCAGGCCGCCCGTGCCGTGCGGCCGGACCTGCGCGCTCGACTGCTGAATGCTGATGGATCAGCGCGCGGCGGAGAGTTCGCCGTGCCGGCGGAGGCGGGCGCAAGCGCGCAGACTCCCGCGGCGGCGTTTCGCGCCGACGGCTCGTTTGCGATCGCCTTCGGCAGCAGCGATGCGGCCGGCCGCCCGCTCGGCATTCTGATGCAGCGCTACAGCCCGGACGGTACGCCGCTGGGCGCGCTCATCGACGTTGACGGCGCGCCGCAAGTCAGTCCGGTGGAGCCGGTGCTGGCCGCGACGCCGACCGGCTTCGTGGTCGCCTGGCACGACGCCTCGTCGGATGGCGATGGCTACGGGGTGATCGCACGGCGGCTGGACGCGAGCGGCCGTCCATTGGGCGAGCCGTTCGTCGTGAACACGCAGCGCGCCGGCCAGCAGGCGGGCGCGGCCCTGGCCGTTCGCCCCGACGGCGGCTTCCTGGTCGCGTGGAACAGCCCGGACGGCGACGACACCGGCGTGTTCGCGCAGCCGTTCGATGCCAACGGCACGCCGCAGGGGAGCGAATTCCGGCTGACGATGGCAACCGCCGGCCCGCAGCGGCTGGCTGGCTGCGTCAGTCATTCGCGCGTCGCGTTCGGGCGCGACGGCCGAATCCTGGCGGCGTGGAGCGGTCGGGGCGATGCACAAAACAAGTCGGAAATCTACGTGACGATGCACTGCGACCAGCCGCTGGCGCTGGCCGGCAACGTCCAGGGCGTAACCGCCGACATGACCCGCGCGCAGCCGCTGATCGCCAGCGCCGCCGGCCCGCAGCCGCACATCCCGCCGACGTTTGATCCGCTGGCGATCGACCAGGCCGATGAGCGCGAGTTCGTCAACACCCGCGGCACGTTCGGCTTCACGGCGGTCAACAACACCGGCTGGACCCCGCCCGACCCGCACATGGCGGTCGGACCGAATCACATTGTGGTGATGACCAACGGGCGCATCGCGGCGTACGACAAGGCCGGCGTGCTTCAGTTCCAGGACGAGATCGAGGACTCATTCGGGTTCTGGGGCAGCGTCGGGGCGAGCGGCTTCGTGTTCGACCCGGAGGTGCTCTACGACGAGCTGAGCGGGCGCTTCTTCGCGATGGCCGCGGAGGCATTCGCCCCGCCCGGCAGCTCGCATTCGTACGTGCTCATCGCGGTCTCCGACGACAGCAACCCGAACGGGACGTGGCACAAGTATCGTTTTGACACGACCGCGACCTCGGGCGACCTGTTCGACTCGCCCAACATCGGGGTCGACGCCAACGCCGTGTACGTAACCGGCGACGGCTTCCCGGGGGCGGGCGCGGTGTATCCGGTCTATATCTGGGACAAGGCGTCGCTGCTGGCAGGCAGCCCGCCGGCCATCAGCAAGTCCTTCCTGTTGTCGACCAGCACACAATCGGCGGGCATTCCGCCGGTGTCGTTCGACAACCCGCCGGCACTCTACATGATTGAGCACAAGGAGGCCGCCAGCAACACGCAGGTGCGGCTGATCGCAGTGACCAACCCGCTGGGCACTCCGGCCACGACCACGTTCAACCTGACGGTGCCGACCTACAGTCCGCCGGGAGACCCGCTGCAACAGGGCACGACCAGCCGGCCCGAGACGTTTGACGGTCGATTCTGGAGCTGCGCCTATCGCAACGGCTCGCTGTGGGCGACGCACCACGCCAACGACCCGGTCAAAGTGCGCTGGTACGAGGTCGCGATGAACGGCTGGCCGACTTCGGGTCAGAATCCGACGCTGGTGCAGTCCGGCATCATTAATCCCGGCGCCAGCATCTACCTGACGTTCTCATCGATCACGGTCGATGACGCCGGCAACGCGGTGCTGTGCTTCGCGCGCAGCGCTTCGAACGAATTCCTGGGCATGTGGAGCGCGTACCGGCTGGCCTGCGACCCGCTGGGCACGTTCAGCACCCCGGTCCTGGAAAAAGCCAGCACCGCCAGCGAGCTGAGCGGCCGCTGGGGCGACTATTCGGCGGTCCAGGCTGACCCGGCCGAGCCCGGCGCGTTCTGGGCGCACCACGAGTACACCACCGGGAGCTGGCGCACCTGGGTGTCGAAGATCACCCTGCCGACGGTCGAGCCGATTCCCGGCGACCTGGATTTCGACTGCGACGTCGACCTAGACGACCTGTCGATCATGCTGGTGAACTTCGGGATGCAGTCCGGCGCGACCTATGAACAGGGCGACGTCGACGGTGACGGCGACATCGACCTCGACGACCTGTCGTTGTTGTTGGTCAACTTCGGGTCGTAGGCAGCCCGGCTTGATGTAACGCATGAAACGCGCGGGACGCCGGGCATGTGGTGCCTGCGGCGTCCCGCCTGCGTTCCTGGCTGGGAGGCGGCGCCCCGGTGCTTCCAACCCGAGCGAACGGTCCCACCTTCCGGGCGGCCGGCGCCAACAGCCGGTGCGCGGCGCGCCGCGAGACTCTGCGCCCTCGTCTGCGCGCAATCCCGCGAGTCGCGCCGCACGCGCTGAGTCGGACCTTGCTGAGAGGCGCGCAAAAAACGGCGTCGCGCTTCGTTCCATTCGCGCGGGTCCGGAAGTAGACTGGAGTTTCCGACACCCGGTCCGCAGAAGGAACCTCACTGAATGCTGTGACCCCGAGTCAGCCCCGGACACACAGCCTTCCGTTCCTGGAGGAGGAACTTCCCACATGACATCGGCTCGCAAATTCCGCGCGCGCCCGCGCCCCGCGCAGGCTTCGATCTGCCTGGTCGCCGCCGCCGCCGCTCTGACCCTCGTATCGACAAGCTCCGCGGATATCCGCTGGCGCAACGGCACTCAGGTCACGCCGGCGCGTCCGGCGCAACGGCTGGCGCAGGACGTGGCGCGGCTGGCCGCCGGCCCAAGCGGCCGCCACATCGTGGTGCAGTTCGCCGAGCCGGTTACTCCGGCGCAGCGCAGCGCGTTGGCCGGCGCCGGGCTGCAACTGCTCGGCTTCCTGGGCGATGATGCATACTTCGCGGCGCTGGGCGCCAAGGTCGACGTGCAGGCGATTCTGCGTGCCGCCCCGCTGACTTACGCCGGCGAGGTGCAAGCGGCCCACAAGCTGCATCCCGACCTGCTGGCGGGAAAGGTCGCCAAGTGGTCGATCCACGACAACAAGGACCCGCGCAACCCGATCGTCGGCGCCTACCTGCTGCTCTTCCCCGATGTCAGCCCGGACGCCGGCGTTGCGCTGGTTGAGCGGTCCGGCGGCATCGCGTTTCGACAGTTGCAATCGCTCAACGCGCTGGTCATCGCTCTGCCCTACGCGAACATCGCCGCGCTGGCCCAGGACGACGGCGTGCAGTGGATCGAGCCGCCGCTGCCGCTGCTCAGCGAGATCAACAACAGCAATCGGGCCCGCGTCGGCGCGGACACGGTTTTCAACCCGCCCTACAGCCTGACCGGGGCCGGCGTCGACGTGCTGGTCTACGACGGCGGCAAGGTCTTCGCGCACGGTGATCTCGCCGGCCGCCTGACCATCGGCGCCAGCGACACCTCCGGCATTTCCGGACACGCCACACACGTCGCCGGCACCATCGGCGGCAGCGGCGCGGGCAACGCGCTGTATCGCGGCATGGCGCCGGGCGTCGACATCATCTCCTACGGCTTCGAGCAGCCCGGCGGCCTGACCCCCGGCTTCCTCTACACCGATCCCGGCGACCTGGAAGCCGACTACGGCGAGGCCATCACCATTTACGGGGCCGACATTTCCAACAACTCGATCGGCAGCAACGTCGAGCCCAACGGTTTCGACTGCGCCTGGCAGGGCGATTACGGCCTGACGTCCGCCGTCATCGACGCCGTCGTCCGCGGCAGCGTCAGCGGCGGCGTGCCGTTCCGCATCGTCTGGGCCAACGGCAACGAGCGCCAGGGCTCGCGCTGCGATGTCGAAGGCTTCGGCGATTACTACAGCATCGCGCCGCCGGCCGACGCCAAGAACCACGTCGCAATCGGCGCGCTGAACTCGAACGATGATTCGGTCACGTCTTTCACCAGTTGGGGACCGACCGACGACGGCCGCATGAAACCGGACGTCTCCGCGCCCGGTTGCCAGTCCAACGACGACCTCGGCGTCACCTCGTGCTACAGCGACGGCGGCTACGCCTCGCTGTGCGGCACGTCGATGGCGTCGCCCACCGTCTGCGGGCTTTCCGCCCTGCTGCTCGAGGACTTCCGCGCGACTCACCCCGGCGAGCCCGACTTCCGCAACTCCACGCTCAAGGTGCTCTTCGCGCAAACGGCCGTTGATCTCGGCAACGTCGGACCCGACTACCAGACCGGCTATGGCTCGGTGCGCATTCAGAACGCCGTCGACTTCATGCGCAGCGGCAATTTCGTCGAGGCCGAAGTGGCCGGCGCCGAGTCGTACAACCTGATCGTGGTCGTCAACCCCGGCGACCCCGAGCTGCGCATCACGCTGGCCTGGGACGACGCCCCGGGAACGCCCAACGTCAATCCCAACCTGGTCAACGACCTCGACCTGGTCGTCACCAGCCCCGGCGGTACGCGCTATTACCCCTGGACCCTCAACCCCGCGGTCCCCTCGGCCGCCGCCGTTCAGACCGCCGAGAACCACCGCGACAACCTGGAGCAGGTCTTCGTCGCCAATCCGCAGTCCGGCGGCTGGACCGTCGAGGTCCGCGGGACGAACGTGCCGGTCGGACCGCAGCCGTTCTCGGTGGCGGCGTCGCCGCTGCTGGTCAACTGCTCCAGTCAGGGTCTGATCCGCCTGGATTCGAGCCAGTACAACTGTGCTTCCACCGCTACGCTGCGTGTGATTGACTGCGACCTGAACACCAGCGACACGGTCGTCGACACCGTGAACGTCTCGGTCGCGTCCACCAGCGAGCCGGCCGGCGAAACCGTCACGCTGACCGAGATCGCCCCCGAAGCCGCGACCTTCCTCGGTACGCTGCCGCTGAGCACATCGAATGCCGCCGGCGTGCTGCTGATCGCCGCGGGCGACACCGTGACGGCCACCTACATCGACGCCGACGACGGCCAGGGCGGCATCAACGTCACCGTGA
>CAYOHG010000155.1:0-7382 GCA_964403685.1 uncultured Planctomycetales bacterium | reverse complement strand
CGCCAAGGACCTGGCCTGGTACGGGGCCGACGGCCGGGAGATGAGCGGGAACGACTGGGCCGACGCAAGTCGGCGGGCGCTGGGCATGCTGATTCACGGGCAGGCGACCGACGATGTGGACGAGCGCGGCCAGCTCGTCACTGGCAATACCCTCTATCTGTTTCTCAACGCCGATGAACAGGCTGCCGACGTTGCGCTGCCGACGCTCGCTGAGCCCGGGCTGTGGCGCGAAGTGGTCAATACGAGCCGACCGGGGCGGCGTTTCGTCGACCCATTGCAATTCAGCGTGTCGGCTCACACGCTGGTTCTGCTGGAGTATGTCGAAGCGAATGGACCAAGCGAACGAAACCAGGGAACGCGCAGCACTCGACGATCTCGCTGGTGACCCGCGCCAGGTGGCGCGGCTGATCGCCGGCGAGCATAGCGACCCGCACTCCCTGCTGGGGGCGCATCCGGCCACGATCGACGGCGTCGCGGGCGTGGTTGTCCGGGCCCTGCATCACGCGGCCCAGCGCGTGGCCCTGCTGCGGCGCGGCGGAGGCGAGCTGGAAATGGCGCGGGTGCACGCCGGCGGGCTGTTTGCCGTCTTCGTCCCGCATGCACAGATGCCCTTCCGGTACCGCCTGCGGTTTGCTTTCGCCGACGGCGCCACCTGGGAGCGCGATGACCCGTATCGATTCCTGCCAACGCTGGGGGACGTCGACCTGCACCTGTTCAACGAAGGAACCCACCTGCGCCTGTGGGAGGTGCTGGGCGCACGCGTCCGCACCGTCGACGGCGTCAAGGGCGTCGCCTTCGCCGTCTGGGCGCCGAACGCCGTCCGCGTCAGCCTCCTGGCGGACTACACTTACTGGGACGGCCGCATCTACCCGATGCGACAGCTCGGCAGCTCGGGCGTGTTTGAGCTGTTCGTGCCGCACGCGCACAGTGGCCAGCTCTACAAATTTGAAATCAAGACTCGCTCGGGCGACCTGCGCATCAAGACCGACCCCGCCGCCGGGTGGATGGAAATTCCGCCCGGCACCGCTGCGCGCGTCTTCGAATCGCGCCACGAGTGGAAGGACGGCGCGTGGATGCAGCGCCGCGCGACGCGCGACTGGATTCGCGAGCCGCTGGCCATCTACGAGGTGCACTTCGGCTCATGGCGCTGGACACACGACGGACGGCGCCCGCTGAGCTACCGTGAGCTCGCCCCGCGGCTGGTAGAACACGTCAAGCGTTTCGGTTTTACCCACATCGAGCCGCTGCCTTTGTCCGAGCACCCGTTCGGACCGTCCTGGGGATACCAGGTATCGGGCTACTACGCGCCGACGGCGCGCTTCGGCGATCCTGACGACCTGCGCTACCTGATTGACTACTGCCACCAGCACGACGTGGGCGTGATCCTGGACTGGGTGCCAGGCCATTTTCCCAAGGACGATTTCGCCCTGCGGCGCTTTGACGGCACCGCCCTCTACGAACACGAGGACCCGCGGCTGGGCGAGCATCCCGACTGGGGCACGCTGATCTTCAATTACGGCCGGCCCGAGGTGCGCGGGTTTCTGGTCGCCAACGCTCTCTACTGGCTCAACGAGTTTCACGTCGACGGACTGCGCGTCGACGCGGTCGCCAGCATGCTCTACCTCGACTACAGCCGCAAGGACGGCGAGTGGCTTCCGAACCAGTACGGCGGACGTGAGAATCTCGAGGCAATCGATTTCCTGCGCTACGCCAACGCGACCGTGCGGCGCGAAGCGCCGGGCTGCATCATGGTGGCCGAGGAATCGACCGCCTGGGGCGGCGTCACGTCCCCGGTCGAGCACGGCGGGCTGGGTTTCACGTTCAAGTGGAACATGGGCTGGATGCACGACACGCTGCTGTACTTTTCCAAGGAGCCGATCCACCGCCGCTGGCACCACCACGACCTGACCTTCTCGATGATCTACGAGTACAGCGAGCGCTTCATCAATCCGCTCTCGCACGATGAAGTGGTGCACGGCAAGCGCACGCTGCTGGAGAAGATGCCGGGTGATCTCTGGCAGAAGTTTGCCAACCTGCGAACGCTGCTGACCTACCAGTACACGCGGCCGGGCAAGATCCTGCTGTTCATGGGAACCGAACTGGCGCCCTGGTATGAGTGGTGCTCGGAGATCGGGCTCGACTGGGGGCTCGCGCAGATGCCCGAACGGGCCGCGCTACAGCGATTCATGCAGGACCTCGGCCAGCTCTATCTCGACACTCCGGCCCTGTGGCGCAGCGATCCCGACCACGACGGCTTCTGGTGGATCGATTGCAGCGACGCGGAGAGCTCGGTCTACTCGTTCGTCCGCCGCAGCGGCGATCAGCACGTCGTCGTTGTGCTGAATATGACGCCCGTGCCGCGCTCGCGCTATCGCATCGGCGCCCCCCTGCCCGGGCGCTACCGCCTGCGGATCAACAGCGACGACTTGCGATACGGCGGCAGCAGCTACCCGCACGCGAGCGAGGCCGCGACCGAGACGGTCGGCTGGCACGGCCACCCGCAGTCTCTGCACCTGAGCCTGCCGCCGCTGGCCGCCGTGGTCTACGAATACGTCGGGACGTAGTCGCTAACCAGCGGTGCCAGCGAGCGCGAGTGTTCGCTGGCCAGCGACCGCGCTACCAGTATTTCTCCACGTGGAGATTGCCGGGGGTCTTCTTGGAGTGCGTCACGAAGCCGCGCTGCTCGAGCGTGGCCTGCATCTGGTTGGTCATGTCAGGGTTGCCGCACAGGAACACGTGGCATTGCTTGGGGTCCAGCGGGGCGCCGACCAGACGCTCGTAGAGGTCGTTCTCCAGCAACGTCTGCACGCGGCCTTTGACGCCGGTCCAATCCGCGTCGCGCGTCACCATGGGGATGTACTGCACGGTCGGGTCGGTGCGCATCAGCGCTTCGAGGTCTTCCCGATATCCCAGATCGGGCGCGTGCCGCACGCCGTTGACGATGACGTAGCGGCGCCAGCGGCCGGTGCCGCACCAGGTGTGATACATGGAGAGAAACGGCGCCAACCCCGTGCCCGTGGAGACCATCACAAGGTCCTGGCCGTCCGGCACGCCGTCCATCGAGAACGTGCCCTTGCAGCGCTTGTCCATCCAGAGCTTGTCGCCGGGCTTGAGCTGCCAGAGCTTCGGTGTGAGCTGCCCCTCGCGAACCAGCACGATGTACAGGTCCATCGCGTCGCGCTGCTTGGGCGAAGAAGCCACGGAGTAGGCCCGCTTGATGAGCTTGGCGCCGGGGGCGGCTTCGGCTGGCAAACCGAGCGTGATGTACTGGCCGGGCTGAAAGTCGGGAATCGCCCCCTCGATCGGCTTGATCTTGAAGACGGCCAGGTCGCTGTGAAAATCGCGCCGCGCCATCAGCGTCGCATTGAGTTCGCTGGCGGGTGTGGCGGGGCTGCCGGCTGTGGCTGCGGAGGGCTGGCTCGTCAGGCTCGACATCGTTCTTGGCTCCTCGGACTCGGCGCAAGCGGCCACCCCACGGGGACCACCACGCGCAACGCCATTCGCAACCCCGGCGGCAAACGGCGCGCCGCGGCGGCCGCTTCCGGCGAGGATTCGCAACGTTTAAATCGGCGGCATTCGCGGGCTACTTAGCCCCGACCGCACCGCCACAAGGGTACTCGATTGTCCAGCCGTCCGTATGCACCGTCACGGCTGGGAATGCGCGGATTCGCACAGGGATGCGTCAATCGCCGCAGTGGCCGCGCTGAAACACGCAGTAGCCCTGTCGCTGCGGCGCGGAGCCTGTGAACCCCAGAGCAGGCTGAATCCAGACACGGTGGCTGCCGCGGTTCGCCAGCGGGGACACGGCTCCAGTGGCGTGTTCGCCCCGATTACCGGGCGTTCGCAGATCGTTGGCACGACACTTGCCACAGGGTCGCCGGCGGGGTGCGGCCCCGTGCCCCCGAGCTGCCTGAGAAACGAGTGCCTCTTATGAACGGCCGCTACCAATTGCCCAATCGTGACGACCTGGGCTTCTGCAATATCCTTCTGTCGGCGCTGGGCGGCGACGGCGCGAATATGGCCGCCAAGCTGCTTTTCAAGCTCGGCTGCTCGAGCTTTGGCCTGGACGGCGGTTTCGACGCGCGCTACGGCTCCGAGAAGAAAGGAACCGCCACCGACGTCTCGGTTCGTTTCTGCGAGCCGGGCACGCCGGTACGCCAATCCGGCCCGACCGCAACGCCGCACTTCCTGGTCGTCTTCCATGACAATCTGATCGAGCCACTGCACCTGTTTCGCGGCTTGCAGTCGGACGCCACGTGTATCGTCAACACGCTGCGGTCGCCGGCGGAGTTGCGGGCGTCGCTGCGGCTGGTGAGCGGTCGGGTCGTCTGCCTGGATGCCGCTCGAATCGCGCGTGAAACGCGCAGCCGCATGAACATGCCCATGCTCGCGGCCCTGTGTCACGAGCTGCGCTTCCCGGACGAAGAAGTCAAACAGATCATCGCCAAGCAGTGGCCGCGGGCGGCCGACGCCAATCTGGCGGCGTACGACCGCGCCCTGCACGACGCCCGCACTGACGCGTTTGCCGCGGACGGTCGCTTCGACCCACACCCCCCCGCGACGCCGGACCGCGGCCCGATTGGGTGGCTGAACATGCTCAACGGCGGAACGATTGACGCGCGCACGCACTCGACCCGCGGGCGCGACAATCGCATTGCCGCTCAGGGCCGTGTACCGCATTTCAGCCCGGGCGCGTGCAACTCCTGCGGTATCTGCCTGACGGTCTGCTCGGATCCGGGCGGGTTGCTCTGGGAGGATGGCAAGATGATGGGCATCGACACGGCCTTCTGCAAAGGCTGTATGCGATGCGTTGAAGTCTGTCCGACCTCGAAAAAGGGACACGCACTCGAGGCGCCGGAGCCCGTGGCCTGAGGGCCGCGGACCGGCCGTCTTGGGCGCGGATCAGCGGGCGTCCCATGCGAAACGCCGCCCGACTCGCGCCCGTAGCACGAAAGTGATCGCACCATGACGCTCACCATGACCGCACCCGCCGCCGCGACGAGCTTACCCGAACAGGAATACTGGCTCGGCAACGGCAACGAGGCCGTCGCCCGCGCTGTGCTCGATGTCGGCTACGACGCCGAAGGCTACTACCCGATCACGCCGTCTTCCGACGTCGGCGAAGCCGTCTCCAAGGCTTACGCTCAGGGCGAGACCGACATCGCCTTCATCATCGGGACCAGCGAGCTGGCCGCGCTGTCGATTTGCGCCGGTGTCGCCGCCGCCGGCGGCCGCGTCGTCGATGTCACCAGCGCGAACGGCCTGTTGCTGAAGGCCGAGCAGATGCCGGCCATCTCCGGTCTCGGCCTGCCGATGGTGCTGAACCTCTCGACCCGCGATGTCTCAGCTCCCTTGAACATCAAGAACGGACACTCGGACCTGTACGCGACGCTCGGCTGGGGCTGGATCATCCTGCTGGCCACCAACGTCCAGGCCTGCTACGACCTGAACATCATCGCGATCAAGCTCGCCGAGGCGGTCAACCTGCCCGTGATCGTCGCGTACGACGGGTTCCACACGTCGCATGCCAACCGCCGCATCCAGGTCTTCAAGGACCGCCAGACCGTTCGGCGGTTCGTTGGCCCGCCGCCGTTCAAGGCGACGCTGGAGGGCCAGAACGGGCGCTTCTCGGTGCTCGACGTCAAGAACCCGCGCACCTTCGGCCCGTACATGAACGACGATCTGATCAACGCCAAGGTCCAGCACGATCTCAAATTCGAACGCGCCTACGAGCTGCTGCCGACCCTCTTCGAGGAATACGCCAAGCTTTCCGGCCGGCAGTACGGCTTTCTGCAACAGTACGGCGACCCGAACGCGCAGCGCTGCCTGATCGCGCTGAACACCGCCGGTGAGGCCGCCAAGGACGCCGTCGACGTGCTCGCCAAGCGCGGCGAACAGGTCAACCTGGTGATACCGCAGGTGCTGCGGCCCTGGCCCGAGCGCGAGCTGGCCGACGCGATCGGCACCGCGAAGACCCTTGTCGTCGCCGAACGCGCCAGCCAATACGGCGCCAGCAACTACCTCGCCAACGAAATCGGCGCCACGCTCCAGCGCCGCGGCAACAACGCCCGCATCATTCAGCGCAGCTACGGCATCGGCGGCCTGAACTTCACCCGCGATGACGCGCTGGAGGTCTACGGACTAGCCGCCACCGACGAGAAAGCGGGCAACGCCAGCCCCCTGCTGATGCCCGACGGATCCACCCCCAAGCATGCGGCGCACCTCTCGGAGAACGGCGTCCGCACGAGTTCCTTCCAGTTCGCGCCGCGCAAGTGGTACCACGGCGCCTGGCCGGGCGACCCCGCCTACAACCCGCCGGCCACGCTCGAGCCGCTGACCGCCGCCCAGACAACGCTTAACGCTCCGATGAAGGACAAGGTGAACCTGCGCGAGCTGTCGCAGATGCCAGTCCGCTTCGAGAAGCACAGCGCCTGCCCCGGCTGCGGCATTTTCACCACGCTCAACCTGTTCCTGCGGGGCATCGACGGCCACGTCGTGCTGCTTTTCCACACCGGCTGCGGAATGGTCGTCACCACCGGCTACCCGCTGACCAGCTTCAAGGTCCCCTATCTGCACAACCTCTTCCACAACGGCGCGTCCACCGCCACCGGCGTGGTCGAGATGATCAAGCGATTCCAGAAGAGCGGCGACCTGAAGGAAGACATCACGCTCGTCATGGTGACCGGCGACGGCGGCGATGACATCGGCATGGATCAGCTCATCGGGGCGGCCCTGCGGAACGACCCCTTCATCGTGCTTGAGTACGACAACAAAGGTTACATGAATACCGGCGCGCAGCTCTGCTACAGCGGCTTCATGGGCCAGAAGGCCGCCAACGCCTACGTCGGCAAGCAGCAGACCGGCAAGCGCACCCACCACAAGGACATTATGGAGATTCTGCGCGGCACCTTCGCCCCCTATCTCGCGACCGTCGCCGAATCGCACCCGATGGACATGATCCGCAAGGCTCGCAAGGCGCAGGCTACCGTCCGCGCCGGCGGGTTCGCTTTCTGCAAGGCCCTCTCCGTCTGCCCGCTCAACTGGGGCATGGGTGAGTCGGTCGGTCCGTCCGCGGTCGAGTCCTGCGTCAATGCGTGCCTGCACCCGCTCTTCGAGGTCGATCACGGCGTGACGCGCGTGACCGTCGATCCCGAGCAGGCCGGAAAAAAGGTGCCCGTTACCGCGGCCTTTACTGCGATGGGCGACGCCTTCCGGCACCTCGCCACGCCGCAACACGCCGACCTCGCCGCCAGCGTGCAGGCCGAGGTGGATCGGCGCTGGGCGCGGCTGAAGGCGATGGCTGAGAATCCGCTCGTGTAGACGCTGCCTCGGATTTCCTCCCTGAGAGAGAGGCGAGAGACGCGGCCGGCACGGTCTTCCGT